>NZ_JACASJ010000203.1:0-3568 GCF_013391025.1 Enterobacter sp. SECR19-1250
ATCAGCGAGTCAGCTTGGGAAGAAATGACCTGCTTATTCGCACCTTCCCTAATACCAACGATACGGGTGACTCACTTTATCCGATGTTGAGTTCTGATGGGGGTAACGGCTGGGGATATAGAGGTAATGAGTATCTGCAAATTAGCAGTGATAACAGTGAAATTTATGGATTTGGTACGGAGCGCTCTAGCGGTGTGCTTTCAGCACAAAGTAAAATCAACTTTAAGGTTGCTGTTGAAGCCACAATCAACCCAACCAACGATTTAAACGTCACGGATGAAGTGACGCTGGACGGTTTAACCAACGTTGAGCTGGTTTACCTCTGATTATCACAGTGCTGATAATTCACTGCTCCTCTGATTAGGGGAGCAGTCTCCATCAATATTAACGGACTAATATTATGATTCTCTCTAAAAAAACGTTGTTCTGCATTTGCCTCTTTTCGTCGTTGCAGACATTTGCCGCCGGTATGGTGCCAGATACTTCCCTGCTGTTGATTAACGAAGAAGAGCGGGGAGCGAGCATGGATGTGAAAAATAGCGACGATACCGCCCAGCTTCTTTATACCCGTATTGTCGATTTACCGGATGATCCCACACCCGGTGTTATTGTTACTCAACCGGTGGTGCGTGTAAATGCCGGTAAAACGCAGCGTGTCCGCTTTGTCTTAAAAGACAGCGCGGAAAAATTAAAAACAGAACACTTAAAACGCGTCATTTTTTCCACTATTCCGCAACGAGAGCAGAATAAAGTAAAAATGGTGTTCAGCCAGAATCTCCCGGTCATTATTCACCCGGCGGGTCTCGACGTGAATATGGAGCCGTGGAAAGATCTGCGCTGGCAGATTAAAAATGGCAACCTGACGGTGGTAAACGATACGCCTTATGTGGTGCGTATGGAGCAAAACGCCACGTTATTACCGTCACGAATTAAGGTCAAATTTGACAAAAGCTATATCCTTCCCGGCCAGACGATGATAGCGACGTCAGAAAACAAAATATCCGGGCAGAATAACAAGGTAGAAATGTACCCTGCTACCCGCTTTGGCTATAAAGCCAGTTCTTACGTTGC
The DNA here is from genome assembly GCF_013391025.1 of Enterobacter sp. SECR19-1250. Classification (NCBI taxonomy): domain Bacteria; kingdom Pseudomonadati; phylum Pseudomonadota; class Gammaproteobacteria; order Enterobacterales; family Enterobacteriaceae; genus Enterobacter; species Enterobacter sp. SECR19-1250. Next base: position 1,072 of record NZ_JACASJ010000203.1, read on the forward strand.
TGAAGTAAAATAATAATACCCGACGGAGTGGCCATGAAAATTTCCCCCTGTAAAACAGGCGTGCTGGCATTTTGCCTGAGCGCGGTGGCATTCGGAATTCGTGCAGAGATTCTGCCAACGGCAGCGCCCACTATGGAGCTGGCAAGAGCGTTTTTCGATACCCAGGCGTTAAAAGAGAATGGCCTCGATCCGGCTATTGCTGACTATTATGCCGTCGCCCCGCGATTCATGCCGGGTTACCATAATGTCACCGTGCTTATTAACGGCAAAAAGCGCGGCATTATGCCCGTGAAATTTAATGATGAAGGTCTTCCGTGTATTGATGGGGAATTTCTGGAAGCCGCCGGATTATATAAAAAACTCAAGCGTGAAACGTGCCCTTCAATTCACCAGTACTGGAAAAACGCAACGGTCGTCACTTCTCCAGACGTAGACGAAATTTCACTGGTTGTTCCGCCGGAGGCCATTAACCCTGAAAGTGGCCGCCAGGTGGCTGACGTGCGTGGCGGACGCGCGGCTATGCTGAACTACTCCATGTTTGGCACCCATTACGACTTTGATGATGATAAGTCCGATCGTTTTCAGTCTTCGTTTGAATTTGGCTTTAACGCAGGCGACTGGATTGTGCGCAGTTCGCAGTTTATCAGCGACGGAAGCGGCATGTCGTTCGAGAGCGACTCGCTCTACACCTATGCACAGCGCACCTTTACCGACTACGGCGTGATGGTGCAGGGGGGGCAAATTAACATCGCCAACAGCCGCTTCAGTATCCCCGGCATCTATGGCGTACAGATGATGCCGGATAACGCTCTCCTGCCGGGCTACAGCAGCGGTATTGAGGTGAGTGGTATTGCCCGCAACGCCCAGGCGCGCGTGGACATTCGCCAGGGTGGACAGCTGATCTTCTCCACGCTGGTGCCAGCCGGGCCGTTCACCTTAAGCGATGTGCCGGTTGCTAACCTGAACACGGATTTAAAGGTCACAGTGACGGAAACCGACGGCAGCGAAAGCCATTTTACGGTTTCCGCCAGCACCTTCCGTAGCAACCACGTGGGCCGCGCGCCGGGGTTTTCACTGGCCGTCGGGCGTGCAGAGGACATGGAGACAAACTTTACGCAGCCGTGGATTGTCGCCGCATCAAACGGCTGGTCCATTAACAACCGGATGAACTTTCTCGCCGGCATGGTGATGGCAGATAACCACTATTACGGTTTCTCCGCCAACATTGACACCGTGCCGATGCAGCATATGTATGCCTCGCTGGGTTTTCTCGGCTCCATTGATAACCTCTCGCAAACCGACGGTAACAAAACCACGCTGGATCTCGGCTACGCCTTACCGTGGGGGCTCGGCCTGTCCCTTGGCGGGAGCTACGGTACGCCGAAGTATCGTGAAATGCAGGAGTTATACAGCGATGACGATGACTACTCGACCACAAAATACGACACCAACGTTGGCGTGAGCTGGTCGAACCCGACGCTGGGCCGTTTCTCTCTGAGCTATTACAACAACCAGACATGGAACAGCGAATACGACAGCCGCCGCATCATTTCGTCATGGTCGCGGTCGTTCCGCTATTTTAACGTCAGCGTAAACTGGGAATCAGACATCAGCCACGGTGATAAGTACACCAGCGACAGCGATATGTTTTATGTGAACGTCTCTGTGCCGCTGGGCCGCACCGGCGTGTCCACTAACAGCTGGTACCGTGAAAACGAGGGCAAAGCCTCTTACGGGACCCGCGCCATGGGGTCATTTAACGATGAAAACACCTACACGGTGGGCGTCTCTCAGGATCACGATGACAGCGTAACCAACTGGGATGGTTCGCTGAACAGTAACCTGCACTACACCACGCTCGCGTTGGGGATTGGCGGTGACAATGAAAGTAACCGTAACTCCTCGATCGCACTGAGCGGCGGCATTGTCGCGCACGGTGATGGCGTCACCTTCTCACCTTATCCGGTAACAGATACCTATGCGGTAGTGGCGCTGGACAAGCCCGTTGCCGGGGTGGTGATAGGTACCCCGCGCGGTAACGTCTGGACGGACAAATGGGGCAGAGCGGTTGTGCCCGCCCTGACACCGTTCAGCGAAAGTACGGTTGAAATAGATACCCAAAGCCTGCCGGGCAATGTGGACGTCAGCAACGGTCATGCGTCGCTGAAGGCCTCCCACGGAGCATTTGCTCACTGGAAGTTCACCACTCTGAGCCAGCGCCGCGTGCTGCTGAACATTACGCGCGCGGACGGCACGCCGTTACCGAAAGGCGTCTCTGTCGTGAACGGGAAAGGGGAGTACATCACCTCTGCACCGGAAGACGGCATCATTTTCCTGAATGATATTTCCGCCAGCCAGACGCTGTATGCGAAGCAGGATACTGGCCGTTGCACGCTGAGTTTCACCTTGCCGGAAGCGGATCCCACTCAATTCTACGAGGAGATAAACGGAATCTATGGTCACTCCCGTTTTTGCAACACCGATTTTGACGACAAGT
>NZ_JACASJ010000204.1:0-3559 GCF_013391025.1 Enterobacter sp. SECR19-1250
GCTCCGGATGAATATGATGATCTCATATCAGGAACTTGTTCGCACCTTCCTTAGCCCAGGTCATTGAGCCATTCTGCTGATATATTGGATCGACAGATTTTCCGTCTGCAGTAACGCTATTCACCTTCATAAACATGGCATAAGAGCCAATATTTACCGTGCCTGCTTTGCCAACGCCATAGGTCTGGTTAGTCGCACTCTGTGCCCCACCCGTAAATGTACCGGCAGAAACGGTTAATCCTGCGTTAGAGTCGGCGCGATCGTCTATCATATTCCAGGCCACTTTTGTTGCTGCCGTGCAGGTAATGGTGAGATCGATATTCCGTTGCCCTAACTGGTTCACCGCCGTAGAGGACAATTCACCTAAGCGGATATTTCCATAGTCCACCACGCCGCCATTGCTAAATTCAGGAGTACAGGCCGAGGCTGTCAGCGTCCCTTTAATTTTCAATATCGCGGTTTCAGCGGCAAACGTAGAGTTTACGCAAAGGAATAATGCTGTAGCCAATAGAATTTTTTTCACGAGTTAATCCATAACTTATGATTTAAAGAAAATAAAATTCGACTGAGTTCATCCTTGATAGTCGCTATTACCTCCGTTTGCAAAATGCATGGTGCGATAATATAGAAATCATAAATACATGCAACTTAGGTTTATTAACTTTTCTTTTTAGATTTACTCAAACAATAGGCAGGATTTATAAAACAGAGGTTTCCAGTTCTTTTTTGACCATTTATATTCAGAATAATTATTGCTTGCGATGATTTATTTTCGCTGGCTTTGTATTCCAAAATTTCTGTCATATAGAATAAAGCATTGCACTGTCTTAATTTTGTACAAATCTATACATAGAAAAAATATTCGTTCAACAGGCGCTTAATCTTTACATCGACAAAAAAAATCCAGCCGACTGAGGAGGGCTGGATTTTATAATGGATGACGTTTATTTTACCACTCTGAGAGCCGGACGCCCGCCGCGTGGTGGCGGATCGTCATCAGGATCGTTTTCATCCTGGCGGTCAGGTTTGTCGCCGTCAATAACCGACATCACCGTGTCGCTGTCTCGCTCCCCGGTTGCATCGTCTTCATTCAGGCTGGCAACGTCTTCATCGTAAGCCGCTTCCGGCTCGAACATCGTACCCGCGCCGTTTTCCCGCGCGTAGATAGCCAGCACCGCGGCCAGCGGCACGGAAACCTGACGCGGTACGCCGCCGAAACGCGCGTTAAAACGCACTTCGTCGTTCGCCAGTTCAAGATTACCCACCGCACGGGGGGCAATGTTCAAAACGATCTGTCCGTCACGCGCGTATTCCATCGGAACCAGCACGCCCGGCAACGTCACATCCACAACCAGGTGCGGCGTGAGCTGGTTATCCAGCAGCCATTCATAGAAGGCGCGCAGCAGATACGGACGGCGTGGTGAAAGTTGTGACATTTCCACAGTCATTAGCCTCGGCCGAGACGCATTTCACGTTCCGGTTCAGTTAAGGATGCCAGGAAGGAGTCGCGTTCAAAGACGCGGGTCATATAGCCTTTCAGCTCTTTTGCGCCCGGGCCGCTGAATTCAACGCCAAGTGTCGGCAGGCGCCACAGCAGCGGTGCCAGGTAGCAGTCCACCAGGCTGAACTCATCGCTCAGGAAGAACGGTTTCTGGCCGAACACAGGGGCAATCGCCAGCAGCTCTTCACGCAGTTGTTTACGTGCAGCGTCTGCTTCTGAAGCAGAGCCGTTTTCGATCACGTTCATCAGCGTGTACCAGTCTTTCTCGATACGCTGCATGTACAGGCGGCTTTCGCCACGCGCCACAGGGTAAACAGGCATCAGCGGTGGATGCGGGAAACGCTCATCCAGGTATTCCATAATGATACGGGATTCCCACAGGGTCAGCTCGCGATCCACCAGCGTTGGTACACTTTGGCTCGGGTTGAGATCGATCAGATCCTGAGGTGGGTTATCCTTTTCCACATGCTCGATCTCAAAACTGACACCCTTCTCGGCCAGCACGATACGAACCTGATGGCTATAAATGTCAGTAGGACCAGAAAACAGCGTCATTACCGAACGTTTGTTGGCAGCGACAGCCATGAAAACCTCCAGGTATATTCAGAATTTTTACTGCTACCGGCCCGGTGGGGCCAGCCAGATGATGTAGCGCCCATCCCAGAGAAGACACATTGTTCAAGAATCGAACAAAAATCGAGTATTCACCGATATTTGGGCAGAAAATTGGATGATAGTTTACCAGATTTTGATGGCTTTGTGGTGAGGGGATTCTGGAAATGCGGAAAAAGAGGAGATATATGCATTGATAATGTGGATAACCTGAGCATTACCCATAAAAAAACCCGCCGAAGCGGGTTTTTCGCCAATCGTTCTGCGTGAGCAGAAAATGATTAACGTTTGGAGAACTGTGGACGACGACGTGCTTTACGCAGACCCACTTTCTTACGTTCAACCTGACGAGCGTCACGAGTAACGAAGCCAGCTTTACGCAGTTCAGAACGCAGGGATTCGTCGTACTCCATCAGAGCGCGGGTGATACCGTGACGGATCGCACCTGCCTGACCGGAGATACCACCACCTTTAACGGTGATGTACAGATCCAGTTTTTCTACCATATCAACCAGTTCCAGCGGCTGGCGAACTACCATGCGGGCAGTTTCGCGACCGAAGTACTGTTCCAGAGAACGCTGGTTGATTACGATTTTACCGTTGCCCGGTTTGATGAACACGCGAGCTGCGGAACTTTTGCGGCGACCAGTGCCGTAGTATTGATTTTCAGCCATTGCCTATAATCCCGATTAGATGTCAAGAACTTGCGGTTGCTGTGCCGCGTGGTTGTGCTCGTTACCTGCGTAAACTTTCAGTTTACGGAACATAGCACGACCCAGCGGGCCTTTTGGCAGCATGCCTTTAACCGCGATTTCAATCACACGCTCAGGACGGCGAGCAATCATCTCTTCAAAGGTCGCTTCTTTGATACCACCGATGTGGCCAGTGTGGTGGTAGTACATTTTGTCTTCGCGCTTGTTGCCGGTTACAGCAACTTTTTCTGCGTTCAGAACGATGATGTAGTCACCAGTATCAACGTGCGGAGTGTATTCCGCTTTGTGCTTACCGCGCAGGCGACGAGCCAGTTCAGTAGCCAGACGGCCCAGAGTTTTACCGGTCGCGTCAACAACATACCAGTCGCGTTGTACGGTTTCTGGTTTAGCTGTAAAAGTTTTCATTAAAAGCTTACCCAAATAATAAGTTACACGTTGGTGAACACCCAAACGTTTAGTCAGTTGAGGTTCACACGACAAAGTCCGGCAAACCTACCCCTTCGAATAGCTCATGCCGACACATAGAAAGTTTCGGGAAAAAAACCTTCTCGTAACGTGGGGTCGCAAGATTATAGAGAAGTTGAGGTCAAAGATCGACCCTTAAATGTGATTTGGAATGGGTTTTTCGGGGGGCGAGTTTTTGCGGTCCGGTGCCCTCACCCCCAGCCCCTCTCCCAAGGGGCTGAGGGATCCCCAGTAATATGGTCATGCAACCATGACCATATTACTGTAC
>NZ_JACASJ010000205.1:0-3503 GCF_013391025.1 Enterobacter sp. SECR19-1250
CAACCCGCTACGGGGGAGACTTACCCGAAATCTGATTTATTCAACAAAGCCCATTAGCGATGAGTAAAAAGTGTGATTCAGGCACGGTATTGGAGCGTTTAGGAAAACATTTATGACTTATCGGGATCTTCGTAGCGCCGTTTCGCATCCAGCGCTTCCTGTTCAGTCTCATGTTCACTGATGAGTGAGTCGGGTTTAGGGTGATCGGCACGCAGTTGATACCAGGTCACGGTTTGATCGCCATTGCCTTTTTCAACGGTAACAATACGTGCTTCACGCGGATAGGGAGGTCTGGTTGGCATAGCTCATCCTTTTTTTATGTCAGAGCTATAAGTATAGACGGCGGTTAGCTGGCACAAGCCAAACGCAGGGCGGTAATAATCTGAATCACAACCTCTTCAGGCGACGCGGAAGCATCCACTACGTGATGTGCCGCTTCGCGGTATAACGCATCGCGCTCCGCCAGCACCTCGCTCACCTCTTCGCTGAGCGGTCTGGAGGTTAGCGCAGGGCGTTGCCCCTCTTCCGGAAACGCTTCCAGACGCCCCACCAGCGCAGCCACGGGTGCACAGAGATAAATCACAATCCCTTTTTCGCGCATAAAGCGGCGGTTATATTCCGCCAGAATAATTCCGCCGCCTGTGGCAATTACCGCATCGGGTGCCGTTACCGCTTCCAGCGCGGCCGTTTCACGGCTGCGAAAGCTCTCCCAGCCCTCTTTTTCGACGATATCCGCGATGGTTTGTCCGGCCTGAGTCTGCAGCCAGTGGTCGGTATCAACAAAATGACGTTGACAGGCACGCGCCAGCTCCAGGCCAACGGTGGTTTTCCCACAGCCGCGGGGGCCAACTAAAAAGATGGGTTGGGTCATAACCAGGTGTTTCCCCTTGATGCCGGATGGCTGAAGAGTGTAAAGAAATAATTGCAGAAGATGTTGCGTTTACTTTACTGCAAAGCGGTACGGAATGACAACCCTGTCACTGCCATACTGTACCACATATTGACAATGATTATCATTTAGCAGTGCGACGTTTCACTTCCAGCAGCCACTTATCCAGCTCTGCGGCAAACTGCTGGCGGTCACGTTGAGATAAACTATCTGGCCCGCCGGTCTGCACACCGCTGGCACGAAGCGTATCCATGAAATCGCGCATGGTCAGTTTTTCCCGGATGGTTGCTGGTGAGTAACGCTCCCCGCGCGGGTTCAGCGCTGCGGCGCCCTTTTCCAGTACCTCTGCGGCCAAAGGAATATCCGCCGTGATCACCAGATCTTCCGCGCTGCACAGCCGTACGATCTCGTTATCCGCCACATCAAAACCGGCAGGAACCCGCAACGCACGAATGAATCGGGAAGACGGTACGCGGATATTCTGGTTTGCCACCAGCGTAAGCGGCATCTGAACACGCTCGGCAGCGCGGAACAAAATCTCTTTAATCACATTCGGACATGCGTCCGCATCAACCCAAATCGCCATAATGTCTCCCCTATTGATACTGGCGACTATTGTCGCCTGCATTTCGTTGTTAAGCTATCAATCAGAGAAAACAACGCATAACGACGGAGAAACGTGATGGATAAGAAAATCGGGTTTATTGGCTGCGGTAACATGGGCAAAGCCATCCTGGGTGGCCTGATCGCCAGCGGGCAGGTCCTGCCGGGTCAGATTTGGGTCTATACACCATCACCGGATAAAGTCGCGGCGTTACGTGATGAGTATGGTATTAACGCAGCCGAAAGCGCGCAGGAAGTGGCCCAGGTCGCCGATATCGTCTTTGGGGCGGTTAAACCGAATATCATGATCAAAGTCCTGAGCGAGATCACCTCCAGCCTGAATAAAGACACGCTGGTGGTGTCGATTGCCGCAGGCGTGACGCTCGATCAGCTGGCCCGTGCACTGGGTCATGACCGTAAAATTGTTCGCGCAATGCCCAATACCCCTTCGCTGGTCAACGCCGGGATGACCTCCATCACCCCTAACGCGCTGGTGACCACGGAAGATGTGGCCGATGTGCTGAACATTTTCCGCTGCTTCGGCGAAGCGGAAGTGATTGCCGAATCGATGATCCATCCGGTTGTGGGCGTGAGTGGTTCTGCTCCTGCGTATGTCTTCATGTTCCTGGAAGCGATGGCGGATGCTGCGGTGCTTGGCGGTATGCCACGTGCGCAGGCCTATAAATTTGCCGCACAGGCGGTGATGGGCTCAGCCAAAATGGTGCTGGAAACCGGTAAGCATCCAGGGGAACTGAAAGATATGGTCTGCTCGCCTGGCGGTACCACCATCGAAGCGGTGCGTGTGCTGGAAGAGCGCGGGTTCCGTGCGGCGGTCATTGAAGCGATGGCGAAATGCATGGAAAAGTCAGAGAAGCTGAGTAAGTCCTGACCAAACTAAGCCGGATGTCAGGCGGCCACCTCGGTACGTCCGCGTCCGGCATTTATGGCTTTATAAAGCGCGATATCTGCCGCTTTTAACCATTCGCGGTAGTGGGCAAACTGTGTTCCCCATGGCGCAACCCCCACGCTGATGCGAAGCCGTTCGTTCGGGGCACAGGGTAACGACAGTTTTTTTAACCGCTCGTGGACACGGGACATCGCCGCAATTGCACTTTCTGCCGGGGTCCCGGACATGATGATCGCGAACTCATCGCCACCGAAACGGCCAATATAATCCCCGGCCCGCAGCGTCATCTGCAGTTGACGAGTGATAGCAATGATCGCTTCATCGCCCACATCATGTCCCCAGGTATCATTGATGCTCTTGAAGTGATCGATATCGATAAGCAGGATAGTGGTCTGACCATGATCCCGTCGGCACTTTTCATACTCCATCCGCAGCAACGTTTCCCAGTGGCGCCGGTTATAAACGCCCGTCATGCCATCGCGGGTACTCATCAGCTCAAGTTTTCGCTTATTTTCCGCCAGGCGAATGGCCGTCTGATGGCTCACCCAGGCAAAGAGTATTGGGTAGATCATCAAGACCGGCAGCGTCAGCCACCACTCCAGCGATCCGGAAGAGAGCACCACAACATTTCCGGTTAGCTTCAGCGTCACGACAGCGGATAACGTGGTTATGGCAATGCCTGAGAGAAACAGGCGACAGCCGCCGGATCCCATCATATTCATGCCCATCATCATAACCAGCGCAGCCGATGGCAGAGCGTTCACGCCCATCAGGCCAATCCAGATGCCGGTAAAAATAGCGTCGATCTTCAGATTGAAGATTTCACATTGATAAGGTTGAGATGAACGGCAGGTGAACTGCCAGGCAAGATGCGGCCAGATAAAAACCCAGCTCACCAGTAATAACCACCAGCCGCCGGGCAGAAAATGCGTGACCAGAACGCCGGCAACAGGAAAAAACATCGCCGCCAGACCCACAATCCGCCCCAGCCGGACGCGCCGGGCAAAGCGTATGCCGGTACGGTGCGCGTCATCCTGAGAAAGGTTTTGAACCGACATTCCGCAGCTAATTTAGGAATAAACTACCTCATAGAGTCTACCGAGT
>NZ_JACASJ010000206.1:0-3440 GCF_013391025.1 Enterobacter sp. SECR19-1250
GCGTGATCTGATCCTTCAACTCAGCAAAAGTTCGATTTATTCAACAAAGTCCCGCTAATGTTAAGCAGGAGTTAATATTTAGTTATTACAGGTAGCTCCGTTACCGGCAGGTGATCTTTACATTTCGGGATGGAGATCACCTGCTACGCTTGGTGCTGTTTTGTTGAAAAAACGAACTGTGCAGTGTAGTGAGCCTGTACCTGTGTAATAAGTTTTTGTAGTAATGGAAGGCGAAGACGATGAAGGCAACGTTGGCGATCATCACTATTGGTGTGGTCCCTGTAAGCGAAGTGTTACCGCTCTTAACCGAGCATGTATCTGAACAACAGATCACGCATCTCAGCCTGCTGGGGAAGATGAGCCGGGAAGAGGTCATGGAGGACTACGCTGTAGAGGCGGGGGAGGATCCCCTGGCGACGTTATTAAGCGACGGTAAACTGGCGCATGTTTCACGACAGAAAATTGAGCGCTCGCTGCAGGCAGTAATAGAAGTGCTCGATAATCAAGAGTATGACGTTATTTTGCTAATGAGTACTGCTCCCATTAAGGGACTCATGGCGCGTAATGCGATTTTACTCGAGCCGATGCGAATCATTCCGCCGCTGGTGGCATCCATTGTGGACGGACACCAGGTGGGGGTGATTGTGCCCATTGAAGAACTCATGGACAACCAGGAAGCAAAATGGCACGTGCTTGAAAAAACGCCCCTGTATGCGCTGGCCAATCCCTTCTGGAACAGTGAGGCCAAACTCATTGCGGCCGGGAAGGAGCTACTGGAGCGCGGGGCCGATGTGTTGATCCTCGACTGCCTGGGGTTCCACCAGCATCACCGCGATCTACTGCAAAAAGCGCTGGATGTGCCGGTACTGTTGTCGAACGTTCTGATGGCGCGTCTGGCCTCAGAACTCCTTACCTGATGATTTTGCGTGACAGGTCATGAGCATGGCCCCTATAGTGAATTTTTATCTAAAAATATAAGGGCCAGTTCATGCTTCAAAGTAACGAATACTTTTCCGGTAAAGTGAAATCCATTGGTTTTACCAGCAGCAGCACTGGCCGCGCCAGTGTCGGCGTGATGGCTGAAGGGGAGTACACCTTTGGTACGGCCGAAGCTGAAGAGATGACGGTGGTAAGTGGTGCGCTTAACGTCTTACTGCCGGGTGAAACGGAATGGAAAGTTTACTCTGCCGGCGAAGTTTTCAACGTCCCTGGCCACAGTGAGTTCCATCTGCAGGTTGCTGAACCGACCTCTTATCTGTGCCGCTATCTGAAATAATCTTCTTCCCTCTCCCCGTTGGGGAGAGGGTCAGGTTGAGACGAAATTATCTCTGCGCTTCGCCGCCGAGGCCTTCTACCAGATTTTGAATCAACGCGGCCAGCTCGCCGGTCATCAGGATAAAGTCCGCATCAAAGCGCTGGGCGTAATCTTCACGATCGATATCTTCGTTCTGATCGCGCAGTTCATCGCAGAACTTCAGGCGCTTAACAGAGCCATCGTCACACATCACAAACTGAATACGCTGCTGCCAGTCGAGCGCCAGTTTAGTGACCACTTTGCCTGCTTCAATGTGGACGGCGATCTCATCGCTCACCAGATCCTGCTTTTTCGCACGAATGACACCGCCATCCTCAAGCAGGGCTTTCAGTTCGGCTTCATCGAGGATCTGGAACCCTTGCGCCGCCGTGCCGCTGCGAACCCATTCGGTCAGGGTTAACTCGATTGGCGTTTCCAGCGCCAGTGGAACCACCGGCAAAGAGCCGATGCTCTTACGCAGCAGGGCCAGCGTATCTTCCGCTTTTTTGGCGCTGGCGCAGTCCACCATGATCAGCCCGTTGACGGTATCAATCCACATCATGGTCTGGCTGAAGCGGCTAAACGCGCGCGGCAGCAGGGAGTGCAACACTTCGTCTTTCAGGGAATCTTTTTCGGTCTTTTTCAGCTTGCGGCCCTGTTCGGCTTCAAGCTTAAAAATTTTCGCTTCCAGCGCCTGCTTCACCACCGGCGTGGGCAGGATTTTCTCTTCTTTACGGGCGCAAACGATGATTTGACCCGAGCTGCTGGCGTGGGTCAGGGCATCGCTTTGTGAACCCATTGGCGGAACCCAACCGGTTTTTGCCATATCCTGGCTTCCGCAAGGGGAAAAGGTATAAGCGGCTAACTGTTTTTCCATCTCTTCTGCACGCAGCGAAACGTCGCGGCTGAGACGGTAAACCATCAAATTTTTGAACCACAGCATGATAATTTCCACGGCCTTGTCGTTAAATCAGCGGGCATGATAACGAATTGTCGCATCGCTTGCATTGCTAATCGGGAAGCGTGCTTCTACTCTGTTGATAATCAAAATAATGAGGAGAGTCTTGTGCGTATTGGGATTGATTTGGGCGGCACCAAAACTGAAGTTATCGCACTGAGCGAGCAGGGGGAGCAGCTTTTCCGTCACCGCCTGCCCACGCCGCGCGACGATTATCACCAGACTATCGAGACGATTGCCCGGCTGGTTGAGATGGCAGAGCAGGCAACAGGACAGACCGGCTCCGTCGGGATGGGCATTCCCGGGTCCATTTCGCCTTATACCGGGGTGGTGAAAAACGCCAACTCCACCTGGCTCAATGGCCAGCCTTTTGATAAAGATTTGAGCGCGCGTCTGCAGCGTGAGGTGCGTCTGGCAAATGATGCAAACTGTCTGGCGGTCTCAGAGGCGATTGACGGTGCGGCGGCGGGTGCCCAGACCGTTTTTGCTGTCATCATCGGTACCGGCTGCGGGGCCGGTGTGGCGTTCGGCGGGCGTGCGCATATTGGCGGTAACGGTACGGCGGGCGAGTGGGGACATAACCCATTGCCATGGATGGATGAAGACGAACTTAAATACCGTACTGAAGTGCCGTGCTACTGTGGAAAACAGGGTTGTATTGAGACGTTTATCTCCGGCACCGGTTTTGCCACCGATTACCACCGCCTGAGCGGTCAGCCGCTTAAGGGTAACGAGATCATGCGTCTGGTTGAGGAGCAGGATCCCGTGGCGGAACTGGCGTTGAGCCGCTACGAAATGCGCCTGGCGAAATCGCTGGCGCATGTGGTGAACATTCTCGATCCTGATGTGATTGTGCTGGGCGGTGGGATGAGCAACGTCGACCGGCTGTACGCGACGGTGCCTGCTCTCGTCAAACAGTGGGTCTTCGGAGGGGAATGCGAAACCCCAATCCGCAAAGCCGTCCACGGAGACTCCAGCGGCGTGCGCGGCGCAGCGTGGTTATGGCCGGAATAAAAGTAAAACAGCAACGCACGTTGCTGTTTTTAATGTTTGTTCCCACTCCCCGTGAGCAGAGAGATCCCCAGTAATTTTTTACCGAAAGCGACGAATGCTGTTTCAGGAAAATGAATGACTTACAGCGACGTCCTGGTCCGGCTGTAAATCGCTGAGGCGTTTCCTGCAGGCCGG
>NZ_JACASJ010000207.1:0-3421 GCF_013391025.1 Enterobacter sp. SECR19-1250
CTCTTTAAGCCATCTTAAATGACTCTGAGGTGTCTGTTAAACCCGTGGCGATTCAAGTCGCGCCTTCAGGAGGTGCAGACCAAAATAGTTTTTCGCCCTGAGCCTTGAAGATGGTCAAAACGGTTGGTAATGGCTTTGGCTCGCTTAACGCAAAGACTAACTGGCGTGTTGAGTCGACCATTGCATAGTCTAAAAATGGCATATTAACCAGTATGTTACTTTCACTACATGCCCATTGAAGCAGGTCATTCTCTTTACTACAAATGAGATTTTCAATCATTGGCAAACCTCAACTTTTAAAGTTTGAGCTGTTTCAAATCACCTTCAAAAAGCCCCACAAGATAAACCCGGTATCGGGCTGGCTGCACTTCTTTATACGTTAATACAGTAGAAAACTCTTTTAAACACTTTGAACATGTGTTTTGCGAAACATTTAGTTGGCTGTCATCGTAAATAAATATATTACTGTCACTGACGAACTTCACACCTCTCATTTTCTTAGCCAGGAAGTGTTTTACCTCTTCAGAAAGCAAGTCAAACTCATATGAGTTCACGATGGAATAGATTATTACACCCTCGCATTCAGGGCATGCTATTTCTGTGCCATAATCTATAAATTCATTATCTATGCCATCCAGGACTAATATTTTCTTTTTCAGTCGATTAGTTATTTTCATTTCTTTTAAACTTTTGAATTTGTTAATCAAGTAAAGTGAGAAGAAAACGGGGCGATTTATTAATCACTAACATTATTTAATCAAACATTCCATTCGATATAAATACCACAATCGAAGCTTTTTTCATTAGACTGTACAATAATTCTTCCCCATTCATGATCCCATTGAATTCCATATGGGGGAGTGATAATTTTAAGTTTGGGATGCGAGGTTATTTCACTCTCAATCCATGCTGTCAAGCGTTGTTCTTCTTCAGATAAATTACTCAAATTGGCTCTTTTATTCCAATCTCCTAAAGTTTTATAAAAATTTCCATTCTTACTTGTAAGGAATATTGAAGGGGAAAAAGAAAACACTGAAGGCCTCAGTTCCAAAATGAAAGTTTGATCTTTCCAATCTATATTATCAATAGAGAAGTAATAATGGCCTATTGTCGTAAATGGCGAGAATAACTTGTAAAACTCCGAATTTTTAAACGTCTCTAAATCCTTTAATTCAAGGGGGTAGTTATCAATGGCCACCAAGCCACGATTAACATCAAAATGCATTTCTAACATATCTAAACCATCTTATCTGAAAGTGACTATGTTATATTCCAAACTATATATATCCCATGATTAAATGATTTTATCTCATATGAGACGGAAACCCGCCCCCATTCAAAGCGCCATCTCATCATGTCTGTTTCCGTGGTATCAGGCGTTTCCAGGTTTAATGATTCTTTCAGCCAATCAGACAAGCTTTTCACTGAGTCATTAAGCATATGAATATTAGTTCGCGCATTCCAGTCATTTAATGCGTTATAGTATTCACTATTTTTATCAACAAGATGAAGCATAAAAGGAAAACCATAGCACACTGGGCGTATAGTAACTTGAAATTCTTTGTCGAAAAACGCTACTGAGTCAACAAGGTAGTGATTCGGCATGATTTTATTTACAGCTTTGCGCTTGATTAATTCGTGGTATAAACCACTCTTACAAAAGCCTTCTTCAGTATCCATTCCCAAAGGCAGATCATCAAATATCAGATCACCGGTAATCGGATTTAAATTTAATGCAATCATGTTCCCCTGCTTTACTTTTGACTGTCTAACAAGATCTTAATGATATAACCGACTGCAACATGATAGCATTCATGTGAGGAAAGTTTTTCCGAGTAGAAATTACATTTCCTATAACCATTTCCAATGGCACCAGCATAATAATAAAGTCTTATTACCAAAGGTGCAATAAATCAATCCACATTTCTTTTTCCCCAGCAATAACGTTTATGTCATCTCTATTTTGTTTTACATACTGCATGTACGTTTCATAAATAGCTCTTATTATCACCGTTTTTTCAGAGCGAGATCCTTCAATCAAAGTCATTAGTTTTTCTAAATAAATGGATGAATCTACTCTTTCGTTGAAAAACACCTTGAGATAATCGAGTACTTCATTATATGAATCGTAGTTCATGAGAGTCATATCCTACTTCAAATACTGATTTGTTTTGGCATATCAACTTCTTGAGATGTCCTGATAGCTGTGTCTCGCTTTCCAGCAGCAGCTTGCCTCAGCCTGTTCACGCCTTCCCAGCGTATCTGCCCTTCGATATCCACTATCCGCTCTGGCGTGCCGTTGGGCTGGCAGTGGAACCAGAAGATCTCTGGGGCATTAACGTCGTCAGTATGTGCCAGCGGGTCATCACTGTCTGGTCGCAGTATAATTAGGTCATCGGCACGTCCCCGAGCACCTTCTGCAGCAGCCGGTTAGGGGTAATTTTCTCAATCGCCCTTCGAACGGATTATCATCAACGGCGAACAGGTTTTGAATAAAGTTAAAAGAAGGAAATCAGCGTAATGCGTGATATATAAAATAAAATCTGTAATTAATATATTTCTAATACCCCTCATAGAGGAGGGTAAGGATTGGGACGAGTCAAGAATCATTTACCCTTCCCCATGCATCAACCTGCTCACCTTCCATAAAAAACAAACATAATAAACAACCTGAAAAAATTAATTCCCCGCATAACTATTAGTTAGCAAAAATAAAAGTAAATATCACGTATCAAATCTCCATCCGCTTCATCAACGGTTCTTGTTTTGACTTTATTAAAGTCAGCTAAAATACCTTTCACTGGCACATCAGGCTTTGATATGTCATCATAAAATGCTTCCTGTTGACTTTCCCGAACATATTTTTTATTAAAAAAACAAGATTCTTTCGTAACTCTTCTTCTGTCATCGCTTTTACTCCGGAATTATAGTAACACGGTCAAAAACAACAGGGTAATTACGTTCGACTGGTAGCAACTGTAATGCCCCACCTTTACCATACTCAGGATATGCACTGGTGAAAAGCTCATAACCTGGCCCTCTGCCACCATTGGCAAGAGGGACTTGCACCTGAGGTATACCATTTTTATAAAGTTGTAATGTATCAAACTCACCCAGTAAACGTGCATCACTCCATGAATCAGGATTACCTTTCTCATAAAATATTTGATAGGCATCCCTGGCTTCATGTGCAGATTTATATTTCGTATATCCAAAATAACTTAATGGTGCTGATTTATTTTCCATTGTCTGTGCAGCATATTTGCTATCCATATACCGGTATGCGATAGAAGGCATAGTCGAACTAGGGCCACTTGGACCAACATAGAAATCAGGTTTTGTTTTACCGCTACACTCACGGCTCAACCGGCTTTGTTGAATAAATCAGATTTCGGGTAAGTCTCCCCCGTAGCGGGTTGTG
>NZ_JACASJ010000211.1:0-3193 GCF_013391025.1 Enterobacter sp. SECR19-1250
CTCCGGATGAATATGATGATCTCATATCAGGAACTTGTTCGCACCTTCCCTAATTTGGCAACAAAAGAGGGTGAAGGTCGTTACAAAGACATAAAAAAAACCCCCGTCTTTCGACGAGGGTTCAAATTTTGGTGGAGCTAAGCGGGATCGAACCGCTGACCTCTTGCATGCCATGCAAGCGCTCTCCCAGCTGAGCTATAGCCCCACATGTTACTTTACTTACCCTACTCTGTTGGGTTCAGAGTTTGGTGGAGCTAAGCGGGATCGAACCGCTGACCTCTTGCATGCCATGCAAGCGCTCTCCCAGCTGAGCTATAGCCCCATCGTAAAGCTGTCATGTTGACGGGCGGCATAATATGAATTCCGCTGCGGAGTGTCAACGGCAAAATCATTCACTGCCGTTCAATCGCCGAAAAATCATGCAAATGAACCACTTTGCGAGCCGCCTCGCAGTCAGGAGTTAAGCCTGTCACGTTTTCACCTAAAACGGTGCTATAAAATGAACCGTTAATTGACCCCACAAATATTCAGGAAATTGTATGATCAAGGAACGAATGACGCCAGAAGAGTTAGCCCTCCTCACTGGCTATAGCCGCCAGACCATCAATAAATGGGTACGCAAAGAGGGTTGGATTACATCGCCAAAACCGGGAGTTCAGGGCGGGAAAGCGCGCCTGGTACATGTGAACGAGAAAGTGCGTGACTTTATCCTCAGCGCGCGCCGGGCAACGGAAACCGCAGATATGCCGGAAAATGCGTTGCAAAACGGTTCTCTGCACACATTACTTCTGACGCTGGCGAATGAAATGACGCCGGAAGAGCAAAAGCAGATGACATCGCTGTTACTGCGGGAAGGGATTACCGGATTGTTGCAACGTTTAGGGATTCGCGACCATAACTGATATGAAAAGATTACGCAGCAAAATGACCACGGAAGAGCTGGCGAACAGCCTGGGTGTTGCCCGGCAAACCGTTAACCGCTGGATTCGTCAGCAGGGCTGGA
This sequence comes from Enterobacter sp. SECR19-1250, assembly GCF_013391025.1. NCBI lineage: Bacteria > Pseudomonadati > Pseudomonadota > Gammaproteobacteria > Enterobacterales > Enterobacteriaceae > Enterobacter > Enterobacter sp. SECR19-1250. The sequence continues at coordinate 1,004 of NZ_JACASJ010000211.1, forward strand.
AAACCGAAGGGATCAATGGCGTGAAAGGGGGACGGGCGCGGCTGATCCACATTGATGCTCGGGTGAAGGAGCATATCATGAACCTCCCTGCCATTCGCAACCGTCAGGCGGTTTACCACCTGGCAGAAGCAACGATGCCCTATGGCGATCCTGCGTCATCGAATCTGCTCGTGCAGATTGTCGACACACTTGAAAACATGACGCAGCTGGAACAGGAGCGACTGCACGTGTTGCTAAAACGCGAAGGCATCAGCGGTTTTCTTACGCGCCTGGGTATTGCTGAATTACACGCATAAAAAAACGGCAGGTTACCCTGCCGTTTTTGCATCTCAGGCTGTTTTACTGCTGGTTTTCGCGTACAGCAATAAATCCCAGAGCCTTGTTAATGCGCGCCACGCTGCGAGACTTACCGATCGCGTGAACGGTAACATCCAGCGCCGGAGACTGACCCGCACCGGTCACCGCTACGCGCAGTGGCATACCTACTTTACCCATACCGACTTCCAGTTCGTCAGCGGTAGCCTGAATCGCATGATGCACATTCTCGGCGGTCCACTCAGTGATGGCAGCCAGTTTGTCACGTACCACTTCCAGCGGCTGACGCGCAACAGGACGCAGATGTTTCTTCGCGGCATCCGCATCGAACTCATCAAACTCTTCATAGAAGTAGCGGCAGCTTTCGGCGATCTCTTTCAGAGTTTTGCAACGCTCGCCGAGCAGTTTCACCAGGTCCGCCAGCTCAGGGCCAGTACGGGTATCAATATTGGCCTGCTCAATGTGCAACTGCAGGTAAGTCGCCACATATTCCGGCGGCATGGTATTGATGTAGTGGTGGTTCAGCCACAGCAGCTTGTCAGTGTTAAATGCACTGGCGGATTTGCTCACAGAGTTCAGAGAGAACAGATCGATCATCTCTTCGCGGCTGAAAATTTCCTGATCACCATGAGCCCAGCCCAGACGCACCAGGTAGTTCAGCAGCGCTTCCGGCAGATAGCCGTCGTCGCGATACTGCATAACGCTGACCGCACCGTGACGTTTAGACAGCTTTTTACCGTCGTCACCGTTGATCATTGAAACGTGCGCATAGACCGGAACAGGGGCATTTAACGCTTTCAGGATGTTGATCTGGCGCGGGGTGTTATTGATATGGTCTTCGCCACGGATAACATGGGTGATTTCCATGTCCCAGTCGTCAACCACCACGCAGAAGTTATAGGTTGGAGAACCGTCGGTACGGCGGATGATCAGATCGTCCAGCTCCTGGTTGCTGAATTCGATTGGGCCACGGATCTGGTCGTCAAAAATAACAGAGCCGTCCTGTGGGTTAGCAAAACGCACCACGCAAGGTTCATCAGCGGCATGCTCGCTGTGGTCATGGCGGCAGCGGCCGTCGTAACGCGGCTTTTCGCCGTTCGCCATCTGCTCTTCACGTAGCGCATCCAGGCGCTCTTTAGAGCAATAGCATTTGTATGCCGTACCCGCGACCAGCATCTCGTCAATTACCGCGTTATAACGGTCAAAACGTTTGGTCTGGAAGTAAGGACCTTCATCCCACTGCAGATTCAGCCAGTTCATCCCATCCATAATGGCTTCAATTGCTTCCGGCGTGGAGCGCTCGAGATCGGTGTCTTCAATACGCAGCACGAACTCACCTTTGTTGTGGCGTGCAAAAAGCCAGGAATAGAGAGCAGTACGTGCACCACCGACGTGCAGGTAGCCTGTCGGGCTGGGCGCGAAGCGAGTTTTGATTTTCATGAAATGGCCTTACGTTATAAAGATGCCGGCAATCGGCAAATCCTGGGGAAAAAACGATGGGCAATATTCTATCACTGTGCGGCGATTCCTCAATGTCGATCCCTTTATCGTGACCGAGTTTGCTGTTTTTGTTTAGAAATCATGCGCCACAGCCCATTTCACGATCGTTTTGTTTAATTTTACGACGAACGAATAAAAACTTTAGAAAATGCGTTGACTCATTTTCAACTCTCCCTATAATGCGACTCCACACAGCGGGGGTGATTAGCTCAGTTGGTAGAGCATCTCCTTTACACGGAGGGGGTCGGCGGTTCGAGCCCGTCATCACCCACCATCTACTTCACGTAGACTCGCAGTGTAGATAAGAATTGAGATTGGGCGATTAGCTCAGTTGGTAGAGCATCTCCTTTACACGGAGGGGGTCGGCGGTTCGAG
>NZ_JACASJ010000208.1:0-3245 GCF_013391025.1 Enterobacter sp. SECR19-1250
TTTTCATTTTTCTGGGGAACCCTCAGCCCTGTGGGAGAGGGTTAGGGTGAGGGCAACAGCCCGCACTATCTCAATACATACCCATAAAGCCGCTTAATCCCGTCGGCATCCTTTTCGCTGTAAACGCCCTGCAGCTCCGGCGAGAAGCCCGGCAGCAGGTTAATCCCCTCTTCCAGCGCAAGGAAGTAGCGCTGCACCGCCCCGCCCCAGACTTCTCCCGGCACCACGCACAGTACACCAGGCGGATACGGCAGCGCGCCTTCAGCAGCAATGCGCCCTTGCGCATCACGGATGCGCACCAGCTCCACGTTCCCGCGAATGTACGCCTGATTGGCATCCTGCGGATTCATCACCACCGCGGGCAGGCTCTCCTTGCGGAACATCGCCTTCTGCAGATCTTTCACATCAAAACTGACGTAGAGATCGTGCATCTCCTGACACAGCTGGCGGAGCGTGTAATCCCGGTAGCGTACCGGGTATTTCTGATAGATGGTCGGCAACACGTCCGCCAGCGGCGTATCATCTTCAATATGCTGTTCAAACTGGCCAAGCATCGCCACCAGCTGCGCCAGCTTCTCGCTGCTTTCGGCAGGCGTCAGCAGGAAGAGGATCGAGTTCAGATCGCACTTCTCCGGCACGATGCCATTTTCCCGCAGATAGTGCGCAAGGATGGTCGCCGGAATACCGAAATCAGTATATTCCCCGGTTTCAGCATCGATGCCCGGCGTGGTCAGCAGCAGCTTGCATGGATCGACAAAGTACTGATCGCGGGCATAACCCTCAAATCCGTGCCATTTCGCCCCCGGCTCAAAGCTGAAGAAGCGACGTTCGCTGGCGATGGCCTGAGTTGGATGATCCTGCCACGGACGGCCTGCCACCACTGGCGGAATAAACGGTTTGATCATATGGCAATTTGCAATGATCGCCTTACGCGCTTCAATCCCCAGCTCGACGCACTCCGCCCACAGCCTGCGTCCGCTCTCCCCTTCGTGAATTTTTGCGTTCACATCCAGCGCCGCAAACAGGGGATAAAACGGGCTGGTGGAGGCGTGCAGCATAAATGCGTTGTTCAGGCGTTTGTGCGGACAGAAACGCGCCTGACCCCGGATGTGGTTATCCTTTTTATGGATCTGCGAGGTTTGCGAGAACCCGGCCTGCTGTTTATGCACCGACTGGGTCACGAAAATGCCCGGATCGTTCTCGTTCAGCTCCAGCAACAGCGGGGAGGTTTCCGCCATCATCGGAATAAATTGCTCGTAGCCCACCCAGGCAGAGTCAAAGAGGATGTAATCGCACAGATGGCCGATCTTGTCGATCACCTGACGGGCGTTGTAGATCGTGCCATCGTAAGTGCCAAGCTGGATCACTGCCAGGCGGAACGGGCGGGTCTCGTCTGCCTTCTCCGGCGCAACGTCGCGGATCAGATTGCGCAGGTACGCGTCGTCAAAGCAGTGTTCGTCAATCCCACCGATAAAGCCAAACGGGTTACGCGCCGCTTCCAGATACACCGGCGTCGCGCCCGCCTGAATCAGGGCCCCGTGATGGTTGGATTTGTGGTTATTGCGATCAAACAGCACCAGATCGCCACGGGTCAGCAGCGCGTTGGTCACCACCTTGTTGGCCGCCGACGTACCGTTCAGCACGAAGTAGGTTTTATCCGCGTTGAACACTTTCGCGGCGAACTTTTGCGCATGCTTGGCGGAACCTTCGTGGATCAGCAGATCGCCGAGCTTCACGTCGGCATTGCACATATCGGCGCGAAAAACGTTCTCACCAAAGAAGTCATAGAACTGTCGTCCCGCCGGGTGTTTTTTGAAAAACGCCCCGTGCTGGTGGCCCGGACAGGCAAAAGTGCTGTTGCCCATTGCAACATACTGGCTCAGGGTGTCGAAAAACGGCGGTAACAGGTTCTCTTCGTAACGACTGGCGGCAGATTCCAGTTCCAGGAACTCCTGCGCTTTACCCGAGATGACAGCCGTGGCGCCATCGGGCACGTCCGTCGGCTCTTGCGAGAATAAATAGACCGGTAAATGAAAGCCCGTGCGTTTCAGCAACGCAAGAATGCCACTGCGACTCTCCGCGAGCGTAATGACGACTGCCGCCACATCGGTAAAATCAGTGTTATCCAGCGTCACCTTTTCGCGATGCGTGGACACAGTGGAAACCAGCTCACGGCTGACGGCGATTTTCATGGTTTTCATAGGCGCTATATACCCTCACCGAACGGTGAGACAGGGAGGAGAAAATTCGCGCAATAATGTCACCTTTTATTTTGAGGTGCAAGAAGGAATCAGTATGCACTTCACCACCCAAAGCTAAGCGTAAAAAAGCGCTGGCGTGTCATAATCATGCAATACCTATGATTAAGTAACAGGAGTTTTCCGTGGTTATCGGGCCATTTATCAACGCGAGTGCCGTATTGCTGGGCGGCGTACTCGGAGCAGTGTTAAGTCAGCGATTACCGGAGCGTATTCGCGTCTCTATGCCCTCCATTTTTGGCCTGGCCTCCCTCGGGATTGGCATTCTGCTGGTGATCAAATGCGCCAACCTGCCGGTTATGGTGCTGGCCACCCTGCTCGGGGCGCTAATTGGCGAGTTTTGTTATCTGGAAAAGGGGATTAACAACGCGGTCAGCAAAGCGAAAAACCTGATAACCCGTCCGGGCAAAGCCAAACACGGCACCCATGAGACGTTTATTCAAAACTACGTTGCCATCATTATTCTCTTTTGCGCCAGCGGCACCGGGATTTTCGGTTCGATGCAGGAAGGGATGACCGGTGACCCCAGCATTTTAATTGCGAAGGCGTTTCTCGATTTCTTCACCGCTACGATTTTTGCCACCACGCTCGGTATCGCGGTGGCCGCGATTTGTGTGCCAATGCTGCTGATTCAGCTGGCGCTTGCCACCTGCGCCACCCTGATCCTTCCGCTGACCACGCCCGCGATGATGGCGGATTTTACCGCCGTTGGCGGTCTACTCCTGCTGGCAACAGGGCTGCGCATCTGCGGGATCAAGATGTTCGCGGTGGTGAATATGCTGCCCGCCCTGCTGCTCGCCATGCCGCTTTCCGCGCTGTGGACCCACTTTTTCGCTTAAGATTGCGACGAACTGGTGAGAGATTGTGCATCCTGTAACGAAAACAACATTTTTCGTTGACGGCGGAGAGTGAATCGGGTTTAATGCGCCCCGTTGCCCGGATAGCTCAGTCGGTAGAGCAGGGGATTGAAAATCCCCGTGTCCTTGG
>NZ_JACASJ010000021.1:0-57159 GCF_013391025.1 Enterobacter sp. SECR19-1250
CGATGGTAGTGTGGGGTCTCCCCATGTGAGAGTAGGGAACTGCCAGGCATCAAATAAGAAGAACCCCGTACCGTAAGGTGCGGGGTTTTTTGCTTTTGTTTTCTCCCTCTCCTTGAAACTTTCTCACCTTTAGCTTGAAGACTCGACATTCACGCCAATTCTGGGTATCGTTGGCTGTCTGGATGTCTAAACGTTTATACGTATGCTGTGAGGATACAAGGTTATGCCGATTCGGGTGCAGGACGAGCTACCAGCCGTCAATTTCTTACGTGAAGAAAACGTCTTTGTGATGACCACTTCACGCGCGACAGGTCAGGAAATTCGCCCCCTGAAGGTGCTCATTCTTAATCTGATGCCGAAAAAGATCGAAACAGAGAATCAGTTCCTGCGCCTGCTTTCGAACTCTCCGCTCCAGGTGGATATTCAGCTGCTGCGGATCGATGCCCGTGAGTCGCGTAACACGCCTTCTGAGCATTTGAATAACTTCTACTGTAACTTCGACGATATCCGCGAGGAAAACTTCGACGGACTGATTGTCACCGGTGCGCCGCTAGGCCTGGTAGAATTTAATGATGTCGCCTACTGGCCGCAGATCAAACAGGTACTGGAGTGGGCAAAAGATCACATCACGTCCACGCTGTTTGTCTGTTGGGCGGTACAAGCTGCGCTGAATATCCTCTACGGCATCCCCAAACAAACCCGTACCGAAAAACTTTCCGGCGTATACGAACACCACATTCTTCACCCTCATGCCTTGCTGACACGTGGGTTTGATGATTCGTTCCTGGCCCCGCATTCGCGCTACGCCGATTTCCCGGCGCAGCTGATTCGTGACTACACCGATCTGGAGATCCTGGCCGAAACAGAAGATGGCGATGCTTACCTGTTTGCCAGCAAAGATAAACGTATTGCCTTTGTAACCGGCCATCCTGAATACGATCCACACACCCTCGCGGCAGAGTATTTCCGTGATGTCGAAGCGGGTCTCAATCCGGATGTGCCGTATAACTACTTCCCGAAAAACGATCCTCAGAACAAACCGCGAGCCACCTGGCGCAGTCACGGGAATTTGCTGTTTACTAACTGGCTCAACTATTACGTCTACCAGATAACGCCATACGATCTGCGTCACATGAATCCGACGCTGGAGTAATCTTCTGCATAAAACGATCCTAAAGCGTTTCAGCTATTCACATCAGGCACCTACGGGTGCCTTTTTTATTTCCGAAATTCAACTCAACATACATTAAAACTTTAAACTCATATTAATCAATAAGTTGAAGTTAAATTGAATTTAAAATGGAAATTGTTTTTGATTTTGGAGAAAATAGAGATAGTCTTAATTCTGCTGAGCGAAAACTACACAACGATCTTTCGTTCGCATTGGGGATGTGAATTTGGATCTTTGATGAGGAGCAGAGTGATGACTCAACAGGCAACGACGGTCGATGAACTGGCCTTTACCCAGCCTTATGGCGAGCAAGAACAGCAAATTTTGACGGCTGAGGCGGTTGAATTTCTGACTGAACTGGTGACCCGCTTTACGCCGCAGCGCAATAAGCTGCTGGCTGCACGCATTCATCAACAGCAGGAAATTGATAATGGCAAGCTGCCTGGGTTTATTTCGGAAACCACTTCCATTCGACGCGGCGACTGGAAAATCCGCGGCATCCCTGAAGATTTGCAGGATCGCCGCGTTGAGATCACTGGCCCGGTAGAGCGCAAAATGGTGATCAACGCCATGAACGCCAACGTCAAAGTCTTTATGGCGGATTTTGAGGACTCCCTGGCCCCGGACTGGCGTAAAGTGATCGACGGGCAGATCAACCTGCGCGATGCCGTTAATGGCACCATCAGTTATACCAACGAAGCCGGTAAAATTTATCAGCTGAAACCCAATCCGGCGGTTCTGATCTGCCGCGTACGCGGCCTGCACCTGCCGGAAAAACACGTCACGTGGCGCGGAGAAGCGATTCCGGGCAGCCTGTTTGATTTTGCCCTCTATTTCTTCCACAACCACAAAAACCTGCTGGCAAAAGGCAGCGGCCCCTATTTCTACCTGCCGAAGACCCAGGCCTGGCAGGAAGCGGCCTGGTGGAGTGAGGTGTTCAGCTACGCGGAAGATCGCTTCAACCTGCCGCGTGGCACCATTAAAGCCACCCTGCTGATTGAAACGCTGCCTGCCGTATTCCAGATGCATGAAATCCTGCACGCTCTGCGCGATCACATTGTGGGTCTGAACTGCGGACGCTGGGACTACATCTTCAGCTATATCAAAACGTTGAAAAACCACCCCGATCGCGTACTGCCGGATCGCCAGGTTGTCACCATGGATAAACCGTTCCTCAGCGCCTACTCGCGCCTGCTGATTAAAACCTGCCACAAGCGCGGTGCCTTTGCGATGGGCGGCATGGCGGCCTTTATTCCGAGCAAAGACGCTGAGCGTAACAATCAGGTGCTCAGCAAGGTGAAAGCTGACAAGGAGCTTGAAGCGCGTAACGGTCACGACGGTACGTGGATCGCCCATCCAGGCCTGGCCGATACGGCAATGGAAGTCTTTAACCACGTGCTCGGCGACAACAAAAACCAGCTGTTTGTCACCCGTGATGACGATGCCCCAATCGCAGAAGAGCAACTTCTGGCGCCGTGCTCGGGTGAACGCACGGAAGAGGGCATGCGCGCCAATATCCGCGTTGCCGTGCAGTACATCGAAGCTTGGATTTCTGGTAACGGCTGTGTGCCCATCTACGGTCTTATGGAAGACGCGGCGACGGCAGAAATCTCCCGTACCTCTATCTGGCAGTGGATCCACCATCAGAAAACGCTCAGCAACGGCAAGCCGGTGACCAAATCCCTGTTCCGCCAGATGCTGGCCGAAGAGATGCGCGTCATTCAGGACGAGCTGGGCGAACACCGCTTCAGCAGCGGACGTTTTGATGATGCCGCCCGCCTGATGGAGCAAATCACAACCTCAGATGACTTAATCGACTTCCTCACCCTGCCAGGCTACCGCCTGCTTGCGTAAATCCACCACATAACAATATGGAGCATCTGCACATGAAAACCCGTACCCAACAAATCGAAGAACTGAAGAAAGAGTGGACACAGCCGCGCTGGGAAGGTATCCGTCGCCCGTACAGCGCTGAGGAAGTGGTGAAACTGCGTGGCTCGGTCAATCCGGAATGCACGCTGGCGCAAAATGGCGCGGCGAAGATGTGGCATCTGCTGCATGGCGGCTCCAAAAAGGGCTACATCAACAGCCTCGGTGCACTGACCGGCGGTCAGGCGTTGCAGCAGGCGAAGGCCGGTATCGAAGCCATTTATCTTTCCGGCTGGCAGGTCGCGGCTGATGCCAACCTGGCCTCCAGCATGTATCCGGATCAGTCGCTCTATCCGGCAAACTCGGTGCCGTCGGTGGTGGATCGGATCAACAACACCTTCCGCCGTGCGGATCAGATCCAGTGGGCGGCAGGTATTGAGCCAAACGATCCGCGCTTTATTGACTACTTCCTGCCGATCGTCGCGGATGCAGAAGCCGGTTTCGGCGGCGTGCTGAACGCCTTTGAGCTGATGAAATCGATGATTGAGGCCGGTGCAGCGGCCGTACACTTCGAAGATCAGCTGGCCTCGGTGAAGAAATGCGGACACATGGGCGGCAAAGTGCTGGTCCCGACCCAGGAAGCGATTCAGAAGCTGGTCGCTGCGCGTCTTGCCGCTGACGTGCTCGGCGTGCCGACGCTGGTGATTGCCCGTACCGACGCGGACGCGGCTGACCTGATCACCTCTGACTGCGATCCATACGACAGCGAGTTCATTACCGGCGAGCGCACCAGCGAAGGATTCTATCGTACCCATGCTGGCATTGAGCAGGCCATCAGCCGTGGCCTGGCGTATGCACCGTACGCAGACCTGGTCTGGTGCGAAACCTCCACGCCGGACCTGGCGCTGGCAAAACGCTTTGCCGATGCTATCCACGCCAAATACCCGGGCAAACTGCTGGCCTATAACTGCTCGCCGTCCTTCAACTGGCAGAAGAATCTGGACGATAAAACCATCGCCAGCTTCCAGCAGCAGCTGTCAGACATGGGCTACAAGTATCAGTTCATCACCCTGGCGGGGATCCACAGCATGTGGTTCAACATGTTCGACCTGGCGCACGCCTACGCGCAGGGTGAAGGCATGAAGCACTATGTCGAGAAAGTGCAGCAGCCGGAGTTTGCCGCGGGCAAAGAGGGCTATACCTTTGTTTCTCATCAGCAGGAGGTGGGAACCGGTTACTTTGATAATGTGACCACGATTATTCAGGGCGGCACCTCCTCCGTCACTGCCTTAACGGGGTCAACAGAAGAAGCACAGTTCTAATCTTTTCCCCCTCTCCCTTCTGGGGAGAGGGTTGGGGTGAGGGGGAATCTATGTCGCGTGGTCTGGAATTACTGATTGCACAGACTATTTTGCAGGGCTTCGATGCCCAGTATGGTCGTTTTCTGGAAGTCACCTCCGGCGCGCAGCAGCGCTTTGAGCACGCCGACTGGCATGCGGTCCAGCAGGCCATGAAGCAGCGTATTCACCTCTACGATCATCACGTGGGTCTGGTGGTGGAACAACTGCGCTGCATTACCGACGGTAAAAACCCTGACGCGGCATTTTTACTGCGCGTTAAGGAGCACTACACCCATTTGTTGCCAGACTACCCGCGCTTCGAGATTGCGGAGAGCTTTTTCAACTCCGTGTATTGCCGGTTATTTGACCACCGCTCATTATCTCCTGAGCGGTTATTTATTTTTAGCTCCCAGCCGGAGCGCCGTTTTCGCACCATTCCGCGCCCGCTGGCGAAGGATTTTTTCCCCGACCACGGCTGGGAGAAGCTCCTGCACCGCGTGTTAACAGATTTACCGCTGCGTTTGCCGTGGGAGAATAAAGCCCGCGATATTGGCTTTATCATCGCCCATCTCCACGAATCCTTTGGCGAAGAGGCTCTCAGCCACTGCCATTTGCAGGTCGCCAACGAGCTTTTCTACCGCAATAAAGCCGCATGGCTGGTGGGCAAGCTCGTGACGCCCTCCGCCACCGTGCCGTTTCTGCTGCCCATACACCGTACCGATGATGGGGAACTGTTTGTCGATACCTGCCTGACCACCAGCGCCGAGGCCAGCATTGTGTTTGGCTTCGCCCGCTCCTATTTTATGGTCTACGCTCCGCTGCCTGCCGCCCTGGTGGAGTGGCTGCGCGAGATCCTGCCGGGCAAAACCACCGCCGAGCTGTATATGGCGATTGGCTGTCAAAAGCATGCCAAAACGGAAAGCTACCGGGAGTATTTGCGTTATGTCACCACCGCCGATGAGCAATTTATCGAAGCGCCCGGCATTCGCGGCATGGTGATGCTGGTCTTTACGCTGCCGGGATTTGACCGGGTGTTTAAGGTCATCAAAGATACATTCGCGCCGCAGAAAGAGATGACCGCAGCGCATGTTCGTGCCTGCTATCAGCTGGTGAAAGAACACGATCGCGTCGGACGTATGGCGGATACGCAGGAGTTTGAAAATTTTGTGCTGGATAAGCGGCAGATCGATCCGGCTTTAATGGCCCTGTTACTGCAGGAAGCACCGGCAAAAATCACCGATTTGGGCGACAAAATAGCGATTAGCCATCTGTATATCGAGCGCCGTATGGTGCCGCTGAATATCTGGCTGGAACAGGCCGACGGTCAGGCTTTAAAAGATGCCATTGAAGAGTACGGCAACGCGATTCGTCAGCTTGCCGCCGCCAATATCTTCCCTGGCGACATGCTGTTTAAAAACTTCGGCGTGACCCGACACGGGCGGGTAGTGTTCTATGATTACGATGAAATTTGCTACATGACCGAGGTTAATTTCCGTGATATCCCGCCGCCCCGTTACCCGGAAGATGAACTCTCCGGCGAGCCGTGGTACAGCGTCTCACCGGGCGATGTCTTTCCCGAGGAGTTTCGCCACTGGCTGTGCGCCGACCCGCGTATTGGGCCATTGTTTGAAGAGATGCATGCCGATCTGTTTCGTGCCAGCTACTGGCGCGGGCTGCAAACGCGGATCAAAAACGGGCATGTGGAAGATGTGTACGCCTACCGTCGTAAGCAGCGGTTTTGCATCCGGTTTTCTCCCTCTCCCTGTGGGAGAGGGCCGGGGTGAGGGCAACAGACCGCACTCAATCCTAGCGAATCCCACCATACGCCAGGGTGACCTCTTTCGCCGCCTTAATCACCAGCGCACCCAGCTCGGTGACGCGATCGTCGGTCATACGGGAAATCGGCCCGGAGATGGAGATGGCGGCAAACGGTTCGCGATGCTCGTCAAAGATACAGGCCGCAATGCAGCGCAGGCCCAGGGCGTGCTCCTCGTCGTCAAACGAATAGCCGCGCTTACGGGTCAACGCCAGATCTTCTTTCAGATGCACCGGTGAAACCAGCGTGGCGTGGGTATAGGCGTGCAGCCCTTTACGGTGCAGCAGCCCCGTCACCTGTTCCTCGCTCAGCTGCGACAGAAAGGCTTTCCCCGCGCCGGACGCGTGCATAGGCAGCTTACCGCCAATGGGGGCTGACATACGCATCAGCTGGGTACACTGTACCTGGTCAATGATGATCGCCTGATGGTCGCTCTGGTCGAGCACGGCCAGATTCACGGTCTCGCCCGACTCTTCCATTAATTTGCGCAGGATAGGGTGCACAATCGCCAGCAGGTTGCGGCTTTGCAGGAAGCTGCTGCCGACGATGAACGCATGGGCGCCGACTGCCCAGTGCCCCAGCTCGCCAACCTGACGCACAAAGCCAAGCTGTTGCATGGTGGTCAGCAGCCTGTGCGTAGTGGAGTTCGGCAAACCGGCCTGCTGGGCCAGCTCCGTCAGGGCCACGCTGCTGTGCGACTCGGCTATCCATTCCAGCAGCTTCAAACCGCGCGTGAGCGATTGAACCTGTCCGCCCTGTTGTGCGGCGGGGGTGGCAGCAGGTTTTCTGCCGCGTTTCGCGGGAACGGTCGTGACCATGACGATCTCCTTTTTCTGTATCGTGGAAATCATTTTCGTTTTATTTGGTGATTTTGCAACCGTTATCCTGACAGATCGGATGAGTGATAGTGAACATGTCTCATGTTACCGCCGTGTGACTTTTCCACCCTGCAAGATTGTGCCAGTATGGACCGCAGCCTTTTGGCCTGGTTGAGCGTTGTCGGGAGCAAGTGTGAGCAGCAAAGTAGAGCAACTGCGTGCGCAGTTAAATGAACGAATTCTGGTGCTGGACGGCGGCATGGGCACCATGATCCAGAGCTATCGCCTCAGTGAAGACGATTTCCGTGGCGAACGTTTTGCGGACTGGCCATGCGATCTCAAAGGTAACAATGACCTGCTGGTATTAAGCAAACCGCAGGTGATTGCGGATATCCACAACGCCTACTTCGAAGCGGGTGCGGATATCGTTGAAACCAACACCTTCAACTCGACAACCATCGCCATGGCGGATTACCAGATGGAATCCCTGTCGGCGGAGATAAACTATGAGGCGGCGAAGCTGGCCCGCGCCTGTGCCGACGCGTGGACGGCGCGCACGCCGGAGAAACCGCGCTACGTTGCCGGGGTGCTGGGCCCAACCAACCGCACCGCCTCTATTTCACCGGACGTAAACGACCCGGCGTTTCGTAACATCACCTTTGACCAGCTGGTGGCAGCCTACCGTGAATCAACCAAAGCCCTGGTGGAAGGCGGTTCCGACCTGATCCTGATTGAAACGGTTTTCGATACCCTCAATGCCAAAGCCGCGATTTACGCGGTGAAAGAGGAGTTCGAGGCGCTGGGCGTCGAGCTGCCAATCATGATTTCCGGCACCATTACCGATGCCTCTGGCCGTACCCTGTCCGGGCAGACCACCGAAGCGTTTTATAACTCCTTGCGCCACGCGGAAGCGCTCTCCTTCGGCCTGAACTGCGCGCTGGGTCCGGATGAGCTGCGCCAGTATGTGCAGGAACTGTCACGCATTGCGGAATGCTACGTCACCGCACACCCGAACGCCGGTCTGCCAAACGCCTTTGGCGAATATGATCTGGATGCGGACACCATGGCGGCGCAGATCCGCGAATGGGCCGAATCCGGTTTCCTGAATATCGTTGGCGGCTGCTGCGGTACCACGCCGGAGCACATCACCGCCATGAGCAATGCCGTGGCCGGTTTGCCGCCGCGTAAACTGCCCGAGCTGCCGGTTGCCTGCCGTCTCTCCGGCCTTGAGCCGTTGACTATCGGCGATGACAGCCTGTTTGTTAACGTTGGGGAACGTACCAACGTCACCGGTTCCGCTAAATTCAAACGCCTGATCAAAGAAGAGAAGTACAGTGAAGCGCTTGACGTTGCCCGCCAGCAGGTAGAAAGCGGCGCGCAGATCATCGACATCAACATGGATGAGGGGATGCTCGACGCCGAGGCGGCGATGGTACGTTTCCTCAACCTGATCGCCGGCGAGCCGGATATCGCTCGCGTGCCGATCATGATTGACTCCTCCAAATGGGAAGTGATCGAAAAAGGGCTGAAGTGCATTCAGGGCAAAGGTATTGTCAACTCCATCTCAATGAAAGAAGGGGTCGATATCTTTATTCACCACGCGAAGATGGTGCGCCGCTACGGCGCGGCCGTGGTGGTGATGGCCTTTGATGAAGTGGGCCAGGCGGACACCCGCGAGCGCAAAATTGAGATTTGCCGCCGTGCGTACAAGATCCTGACCGAAGAGGTGAGCTTCCCGCCGGAAGACATCATCTTTGACCCGAACATTTTCGCCGTCGCCACCGGGATTGAAGAGCACAATAACTACGCCCAGGACTTTATCGGCGCGTGTGAAGACATCAAACGTGAGCTGCCGCATGCGCTGATCTCCGGCGGTGTCTCGAACGTGTCGTTCTCGTTCCGCGGCAACGACCCGGTTCGTGAAGCGATCCACGCCGTATTCCTCTACTACGCCATCCGCAACGGGATGGATATGGGGATCGTCAACGCCGGACAGCTGGCGATTTATGACGATCTGCCCGCAGAACTGCGCGACGCGGTGGAAGATGTGATCCTCAACCGCCGTGACGACGCCACCGAGCGGCTGCTCGATCTGGCAGAAAAATACCGCGGCAGCAAATCGGACGACGCTGCCAACGTCCAGCAGGCCGAGTGGCGTAGCTGGGATGTCAAGAAGCGGCTGGAATATTCGCTGGTAAAAGGCATCACCGAATTTATCGAGCAGGATACCGAAGAGGCGCGCCAGCAGGCCGCCCGGCCCATCGAGGTTATCGAAGGGCCGCTGATGGACGGCATGAACGTGGTGGGCGATCTGTTCGGCGAGGGCAAGATGTTCCTGCCGCAGGTGGTTAAGTCCGCGCGCGTGATGAAGCAGGCCGTGGCGTATCTGGAGCCGTTCATCGAAGCCAGCAAAGAGCAGGGCTCCAGCAACGGTAAAATGGTTATCGCCACCGTGAAGGGCGACGTGCATGACATCGGAAAGAACATTGTCGGTGTGGTGCTACAGTGCAATAACTACGAGATTATTGACCTTGGTGTAATGGTGCCGGCGGATAAAATCCTCAGGACCGCGCGCGAAGTCAATGCTGACCTGATTGGCCTTTCGGGGCTGATTACCCCGTCGCTCGACGAGATGGTTAACGTGGCGAAAGAGATGGAGCGTCAGGGCTTCACCATTCCGCTGCTGATTGGCGGGGCGACCACCTCAAAAGCGCATACTGCGGTGAAGATTGAGCAGAACTACAGCGGCCCGACGGTCTATGTACAGAACGCCTCTCGCACCGTGGGCGTGGTCTCAGCGCTGCTCTCCGACACCCAGCGCGATGACTTTGTGGCCCGGACCCGCAAAGAGTACGAAACCGTCCGCATTCAGCATGCCCGCAAGAAACCGCGCACCCCACCGGTGACGCTTCAGGCGGCGCGCGATAACGATCTGGCGTTTGACTGGGCGAGCTATACGCCGCCGGTTGCCCATCGCCTGGGCGTGCAGGAGGTGACCGCCAGCATCGAAACGCTGCGCAACTACATCGACTGGACACCATTCTTTATGACCTGGTCGCTGGCGGGCAAATATCCGCGCATCCTGGAAGATGAGGTTGTCGGCGAAGAGGCGAAGCGCCTGTTTAAAGACGCTAACGACATGCTCGACAAACTCAGCGCCGAGAAATCCCTTAACCCGCGCGGCGTGGTGGGGCTGTTCCCGGCTAACCGCGTGGGCGACGACATCGAAATTTATCGCGATGAGACGCGCACTCACGTGCTGACAGTAAGCCATCACCTGCGCCAGCAAACCGAAAAGGTCGGGTTTGCCAACTACTGTCTGGCCGATTTTGTTGCGCCGAAGCTGAGTGGTAAAGCCGACTACATCGGTGCCTTCGCCGTGACCGGCGGTCTGGAAGAGGACGCCCTGGCGGATGCCTTTGAAGCGCAGCACGATGATTACAACAAAATCATGGTCAAAGCGATTGCCGATCGTCTGGCGGAAGCGTTCGCAGAGTATCTGCATGAGCGCGTACGCAAGGTTTACTGGGGCTACGCGGCGAATGAAAATCTCAGCAATGAGGAGCTGATCCGCGAAAACTACCAGGGGATCCGCCCGGCACCCGGCTACCCGGCCTGTCCGGAACATACCGAAAAGGGCACCATCTGGCAGCTGCTGGACGTTGAGGCCCATACCGGAATGAAACTGACCGAATCTTTCGCGATGTGGCCTGGGGCATCGGTATCCGGCTGGTACTTCAGC
Organism: Enterobacter sp. SECR19-1250; assembly: GCF_013391025.1. NCBI lineage: Bacteria > Pseudomonadati > Pseudomonadota > Gammaproteobacteria > Enterobacterales > Enterobacteriaceae > Enterobacter > Enterobacter sp. SECR19-1250. Next base: position 10,757 of record NZ_JACASJ010000021.1, read on the forward strand.
CATCCGGACAGCAAATACTTTGCCGTGGCGCAGCTGCAGCGCGATCAGATTGAAGATTATGCACTGCGTAAAGGCATGAGCGTCTCTGAAGTGGAGCGTTGGTTAGCGCCGAATCTCGGCTACGACGCCGACTGACCGTCACTTTTCCTTACAACTAACAGGGCGCTCATTGAGCGCCCTGTCTCTTTCTTACGTTTAAACCCTTATACTGACCTAAGGAAAATGAATAACGATAAGGAGGATAACCTTCCGTGCTGACCCTGTTACATCTGCTCTCGGCAGTCGCACTGCTGGTCTGGGGCACCCATATTGTCCGTACCGGCGTGATGCGCGTGTTTGGCGCACGTTTACGTACCGTTCTCAGCAGCAGCGTGGAGAAGAAACCGCTCGCCTTCTGCGCGGGTATTGGCGTAACGGCGCTGGTTCAGAGCAGTAATGCGACCACATTGCTCGTGACATCGTTTGTCGCTCAGGATCTGGTGGCGCTGGCCCCTGCACTGGTTATTGTGCTGGGCGCTGACGTGGGTACCGCGCTGATGGCACGTATCCTGACTTTCGATCTCTCCTGGCTGTCGCCGCTGCTGATATTTATCGGGGTCATCTTTTTCCTTGGGCGTAAGCAGACGCGCGCTGGCCAGCTTGGACGCGTGGGGATTGGCCTCGGGCTGATTCTGCTGGCGCTGGAGCTGATTGTGCAGGCGGTCACGCCCATTACCGAAGCCAACGGTGTGCAGGTTATCTTCGCCTCGTTAACCGGCGATATTATGCTGGATGCGCTCATCGGCGCGGTGTTTGCCATCGTCAGTTATTCCAGCCTGGCGGCGGTGCTGCTGACGGCCACGCTCACCGCCGCAGGGGCGATCTCCTTCCCGGTCGCACTGTGTCTGGTGATCGGGGCTAATCTCGGCTCGGGCCTGCTGGCGATGCTCAATAACAGCGCTGCCAATGCTGCCGCCCGCCGCGTGGCGCTCGGCAGTCTGCTGTTTAAGCTGGTGGGCAGCCTGATTATTCTGCCGTTTGTGCACCCACTGGCGAACCTGATGGACAACCTCTCTCTGCCGAAGGCAGAGCTGGTGATCTACTTCCACGTCTTCTACAACCTGGTGCGTTGCCTGGCGATGGTGCCGTTTGCTGAACCAATGGCGCGCTTCTGCGAACGGCTTATACGCGATGAACCGGAGCTGGATGCGCGCCTGAAACCGAAGCATCTGGACACCTCCGCGCTGGATACTCCTGCGCTGGCGCTGGCCAATGCCGCCCGCGAGACGCTGCGCATGGGTGATGCCATGGAAACCATGCTCGAAGGCTTGCAAAAGGTGATGCACGGCGAGCCGCGGGAAGAGAAAGAGCTGCGCCGGCTGGCGGATGATATCAACGTGCTTTATACCGCTATCAAGCTCTATCTGGCGCGCATCCCGCAGGATGAACTGGCGGAAGAGGAGTCCCGCCGCTGGGCGGAAATCATAGAGATGTCGCTTAACCTTGAGCAGGCTTCGGATATTGTGGAGCGGATGGGCAGTGAAATTGCTGACAAATCTCTGGCCGCCCGCCGTGCGTTCTCCGTCGAAGGGCTGAAGGAGCTGGAAGCCCTGCACGAACAACTTCTGAGCAACCTGAAGCTGGCGATGCTGGTCTTCTTCTCAAGCGATGTGCCGAGCGCACGCCGTCTGCGCCGCAACAAGCATCCCTTCCGTATCCTCAACCGCCGCTACTCGCACGCCCACGTTGAACGTCTGCACCAGCAGAACGTGCAGAGTATCGAAACCAGCTCCCTGCACCTGGGGCTGCTGGGGGATATGAAACGCCTTAACTCATTGTTCTGTGCGGTGGCGTACAGCGTGATGGAACAGCCGGATGAAGATGACGAGCGGGATGAGTATTAATCTCTGAAAGCGCCTCGCAAAACCCATTTGCGAGGCGTGACGCTTTACAAAGAGCAATTTACTCTTCAGACCTTATATTTTGAAGGGAATAGAAAATGCTCGTTTATTACGCTACACTTCGCCAATTCATGCGCATTCCAATGGGGGTTCTCATGCGCACTACCCATGGCATTAAAACATCGGTCAATGTTTCGTTAGCACCTGAAATTCTTGAAGAAGCGCGACGGCTTAAACTCAATCTCTCTGCTGTACTCACTACCGCTCTACAGGAGCAGTTTCGTGCGCATCAGCGCGCAGAGTGGTTAGCAGAAAATAAAGCGTCTATAGAGGCCATCAACCAGTGGGTTGATGAAAACGGCTCCTTTAGTGATTTTCAGAGGTCGTTCTGATGGAGCAATATTTTGCTTATGAGAATGAAGGCAATGGGAGAAAAGCCTATCCATGGCTTATTAATATGCAGCACCCTGTTGCTAATGTGATGAAACATGTACTTGTCGCTCCCGCCGTTGAATTAAGCCTGCTGGGCGGCATTCGTCCGCCTGCGAAAGTGTGCCCTGTCGTTGAAATCGCGGGTAAGCCCTGCGTTGTCATGATGCATATGCTGTCAGGCATATCTTCAAAAGAGTTAGGTGAACGTGTTGCCGATCTCACTGACAACAGTGCTTCATTGCGGGATGCACTCGATTTTCTCATCAACGGTTACTAGGACTTTTTTGTCAGCCGCAAGGTAAGGTATATTTCGCCCTTCACAGGAGAAACTATGCTGCCAACTCAATCAATCCGATTAAACAAATACATTAGCGAGAGCGGGATCTGCTCACGTCGCGAGGCGGACCGTTACATCGAACAAGGTAATGTGTTCCTCAACGGCAAACGCGCCACTATTGGTGACCAGGTGATGCCTGGCGACGTGGTCAAAGTGAATGGTCAGCTCATCGAACCGCGTGATGCAGAAGACCTGGTGTTTATCGCGTTGAATAAACCGGTTGGGATTGTCAGCACCACGGAAGATGGCGAGCGGGACAACATCGTTGATTTCGTTAACCACAGCAGCCGTATCTTCCCGATTGGCCGTCTGGATAAAGACTCGCAGGGGCTGATTTTCCTCACTAACCACGGCGATCTGGTGAATAAGATTCTGCGTGCCGGGAATGACCACGAGAAAGAGTATATCGTGACGGTGAATAAGCCGGTCACGGACGAATTTATTCGCGGCATGGGCGCCGGTGTACCCATCCTCGGTACCGTCACGAAAAAGTGTAAGGTGAAGAAAGAAGCGCCGTTCGCGTTCCGCATTACCCTGGTGCAGGGCCTGAATCGTCAGATCCGCCGTATGTGCGAATACTTCGGTTATGAAGTGACGAAGCTGGAACGCACGCGCATCATGAACGTCAGCCTGTCCGGTATCCCGCTGGGCGAGTGGCGCGATTTAACCGATGATGAACTGATCGAGCTGTTTAAGCTTATCGAGAACTCCTCGTCTGAAGCAAAGCCGAAGGCCAAAGCCAAACCGAAAACTCAGGCGATTAAACGCCCGGTCGTGAAAGCACCGCAGTCGGAAGAGAAAGGGCGAGGCAAGCCCGCAGGTAAACGCTTTACGCAACCGGGACGTAAAAAGAAGGGGCGTTAAGCCCCTTTTTTCCCCGGCTTGCGCGTGCGGAGAGTGTAGGTCGGGTTAGCGTAGCGCCACCCGACTGTTAAAAACGATATTCATCTTTTTTCTGTGGTTTTTCTTCTATCGGTTTGCCGGACCAGTATCCCGCCAGCAGCGAACCGGACAGGTTATGCCAGACCGAGAAAAGCGCACCAGGCAGAGCCGCCAGCGGCGAGAAGTAAATTTTCCCGAGTGCCGCTGCCAGACCGGAGTTCTGCATCCCTACTTCAATTGCCAGCGTCCGGCAGGTGGACTCATCGAAGCCAAACAGTTTCCCGCCCCAGTATCCGCCCAGCAGGCCAATGGTGTTATGCAACACTATCGCGATAATCACGACAAAGCCCACGGATGCAATGTGCGACGCAGAACCGGCCACCACGGCGCTGATGATGGCCAGAATACAGACCATCGAAAACGCAGGCAGATAGGGCTCAACGGCTTTTACCACGCGCGGGAACAGGTGGTGAATGACAAGGCCCAACGCGATCGGAATCACCACGATTTGCAAAATGCTCAGCAGCATTCCCATCACGTCCACCTGAATATGGGCGTCAACGTACAGGCGTGTTAGCAGCGGCGTGGCAAACACGCCCACCAGCGTGGATACCGAAGAGATGGTCACGGAGAGCGCCACATCGCCTTTTGCCAGATAGATCATGACATTGGAGGCGGTTCCGCTGGCCACGCTGCCCACCAGCACCATCCCGGCGGAGAGGTCGGGTGGCATCTTAAAGGCCATTGCCAGCAGCCAGGCCGCAAGGGGCATCACCAGGTAGTGCAGGAAAATCCCTGCAGCAACCGGAGCCGGGCGCGAGAGCACGCGTTTAAAGTCGTCGATTTTTAGATGCACACCCATGCCGAACATAATCAGCATCAGCAACGTGGTCACCCACGGACCAATGCCCGTGAACGTAGTGGGGGTGTAATACGCGAGTATGGAGAGCAGCAGCGCCCATAACGGGAACAGCCGGGTGATGGCGGATAACATAGATATTCCTTGCAGTATTGTCGTGTTGTTTAGTTATAAAAAAGCCGGGTCTGTGCCCGGCTTATAGATATTGTTTATCGTGCTAACGAATTTTATTCAAACAAATTCTGATGAAGTTTCTGCACCACCTGTTCTGCCTGCTCAGCAGGCACCAGGAAGCAGAGGTTGTAGCTGGAGGCACCGTAGCAAATCATGCGGATATTGAACGGGTCGAGCACACCGAAGACCTCTTTGCCCACGCCACACGCGCGCGACAGCTTATTGCCGATGATGGCTACCAGCGCCAGGTTTTCTTCTACTTCCACGCGGCACAGTTCTGACAGCTCAATCAGCAGCGACTGCGTCAGCAGAGTGTCACCCGTTGAGGTTGAACCGGTGGTGTCCAGCGTCAGTGCGATACTTACTTCGGAGGTGGTGATCAGATCCACGGAGATGTTATGACGCGCCAGGATGCCAAACACTTCCGCCAGGAAGCCGCGCGAGTGCAGCATATTATGGCTGTGCAGCGTAACCAGCGTTTGCTTACGGCGCAGGGCCAGCGCGCGGAACAGCGGTGGGTTTTCGGTTTTCTTGCACACCAGCGTACCGCCCGCTTTCGGATCTTTACTTGAACCGACGAAGACCGGGATATCACTACGCACGGCAGGCAGCAGCGTTGCCGGGTGCAGCACTTTGGCACCGAAGGTCGCCATTTCCGCCGCTTCTTCAAACGCAATCACGTCAATACGTTTTGCCGCAGAGACGACGCGTGGATCGGTGGTGTAAATCCCCGGGACGTCAGTCCAGATATCCACACGGGTCGCGTGCAGCGCTTCACCCAACAGCGCCGCGGTGTAATCACTGCCGCCACGGCCAAGCGTGGTGGTGCGTCCTTTGGCTTCGCTGCCGATAAAGCCCTGGGTGATCACGATACCCTCATTCAGACGCGGGGCCAGTTGCTGATTGGTCAGCTCGGCCAGCGCTTCCACGTCCGGCTCGGCGCGGCCAAAGCGATCGCTGGTGCGCATGATTTTACGCACGTCGAACCACTGTGCCTGAACGTTACGTTCACGCATGATTTCAACAAACAGCAGGGTGGACATGAGCTCACCGTGGCTGACCAGCTCATCGGTCAGGGCGGTGGAGGTGGCCAGAGAAGCCGCTTCTGCCAGCGTGGTGATATTTTCCAGCAGACGCTCCACTTCTTCGCGGATCACGTTCGGGTTCTGCAGACGTTCAAGGATATCGAACTGAATTTTGCGCAGTGCGTCCAGCTTAACGAAGCGCTCGGTGGCCTCCAGCCCTTCAGACAGAGAAACCAGCAGGTTCGTCACGCCAGCAGAGGCAGAAAGCAGTACCAGGCGGGTATTCGGATCGGCCAGCACCACATCGGCGCTGCGGTTCATGGCATCGTAATCTGCCACACTGGTGCCGCCAAACTTGGCGACCACAAAACTCGTCATAACAACCTCGTGTCAGGGAATGAATAAAGCGACCATGGCACAAGAATGAAACGAAAACAGGTGCAGGCGCAAAATACGGCCCTATAAATAAAATGCGGGGGAGGTCCTGTCAATGCCGGGATTATGCGGATTTTTCATGGGGGGGTACCCCTGAGAAACAGGACTTATAACAGGGCCATATTTTATGCTCCGTTTTCCCCGGTTTTGACCGACATTTCGCCGCCACGGATGGGCGCGTCAGCAGCTATACTTTTCGGGTCTTTTCACCTGCGTTTGATGCAGGCCAGGGCAATGGCATAAAAACCATCACAATTTTTATTTGCAGGCGCTACAATCGACCGCAGTCACAATTCTCAAATCAGAAGAGTATTGCTAATGAAAAACATCAACCCAACGCAGACCGCTGCCTGGCAGGCACTACAAAAACATTTTGATGAAATGAAAGACGTCACCATCGCGGAGCTGTTCGCGAAAGATGCCGATCGTTTCAACAAATTCTCCGCGACCTTCGATGATCTGATGCTGGTGGATTTCTCCAAAAACCGCATCACCGAAGAGACGCTGGCGAAACTGCAGGATCTGGCGAAAGAGACGGAACTGGCAGACGCCATCAAATCCATGTTCTCCGGTGAGAAGATCAACCGTACCGAAGACCGTGCCGTGCTGCATGTGGCTCTGCGTAACCGTAGCAATACGCCAATCATCGTTGACGGCAAAGATGTGATGCCGGAAGTGAACGCGGTGCTGGAAAAGATGAAAGCCTTCTCTGAAGCAATCATCTCCGGAAGCTGGAAAGGCTACACCGGCAAAGCCATCACCGACGTGGTGAACATCGGTATCGGCGGTTCTGACCTCGGCCCGTTCATGGTGACCGAAGCGCTGCGCCCATACAAAAATCATCTCAATATGCACTTTGTCTCCAACGTCGATGGTACCCACATCGCCGAAGTGCTGAAGAACGTGAACCCGGAAACTACACTGTTCCTGGTGGCCTCTAAAACCTTCACCACCCAGGAAACCATGACCAACGCCCACAGCGCGCGCGACTGGTTCCTGAAAACCGCAGGTGACAACAAGCACGTGGCGAAACACTTCGCTGCGCTGTCCACCAACGGTAAAGCGGTTGGCGAGTTCGGTATCGACACCGCGAACATGTTCGAGTTCTGGGACTGGGTTGGTGGCCGCTACTCTCTGTGGTCTGCGATCGGCCTGTCTATCATTCTCTCCGTGGGCTTCGACAACTTTGTTGAGTTGCTCTCCGGCGCGCACGCGATGGACAAACACTTCTCCACCACCGCACCTGAGAAAAACCTGCCGGTGCTGCTGGCGCTGATCGGTATCTGGTACAACAACTTCTTCGGCGCAGAGACCGAAGCGATCCTGCCGTACGACCAGTACATGCACCGCTTCGCGGCCTACTTCCAGCAGGGCAATATGGAATCCAACGGTAAATACGTTGACCGTAACGGCAACGCGGTGGATTACCAGACTGGCCCAATCATCTGGGGTGAGCCAGGCACCAACGGTCAGCACGCGTTCTACCAGCTGATTCACCAGGGGACCAAAATGGTACCGTGCGATTTCATCGCCCCGGCTATTACCCATAATCCACTGTCTGATCACCATCCTAAACTGCTGTCTAACTTCTTTGCTCAGACCGAAGCGCTGGCGTTTGGTAAATCCCGCGAGGTGGTAAAGCAGGAATACCGTGACCAGGGTAAAGATCCGGCCACCCTGGAACACGTTGTGCCGTTCAAAGTGTTCGAAGGCAACCGTCCAACCAACTCCATCCTGCTGCGTGAAATCACGCCGTTCAGCCTGGGTGCGCTGATTGCTCTGTATGAGCATAAGATCTTCACGCAGGGCGCAATCCTGAACATCTTCACCTTCGATCAGTGGGGCGTTGAGCTGGGTAAACAGCTGGCGAACCGTATTCTGCCTGAACTGGGTGATGACAAAGCGATCAGCAGCCACGACAGCTCGACAAATGGTTTGATAAACCGTTATAAAGCATGGCGCGCGTAATTAAATCGTCATAAAAACGTGCCGGCGATATGCCGGCATTTTTTTATCAGACAATTCCTGATGTCTGTTATTTAACTCAAATTCCCGTTATGAGTTTTATCCGAAAATACCTTTTAACCCGTTAATGAGTGCGGTTTATTTTAGGATTATACGGAGAGTTACTTTCGCCTTATGTAATTATATCTATTTGATTTTAAATAAATAATTTATTATCTAATTATTCTTATACTTCACATTTATCCAATAGTCCGAAAACCCTTCCTCTATTTATCCGTACGGCAATCCCTCTGCTTTAGTTGTGTATACTCGAATCCGCCTGAATTTCTTTTCGGGCAAATCTCCATTCATTCATTGAAGGGAAATTGTTATGAAGAAAGTACTGTATGGCATTTTTGCCATATCTGCACTTGCGGCGACATCTGTCTATGCAGCTCCGGTTCAGGTCGGGGAAGCAGCAGGGTCGGCAGCGACGTCTGCGTCTGCGGGGAGTTCTACCGCGGCCAGCACCAGCACCGTAAGTTCAGCCGTGGGTGTCGCGCTGGCGGCAACCGGTGGCGGTGATGGCTCCAATACCGGAACCACGACCACTACGACGACCAGCACCCAGTAATTCCGGGTGTTTTAATCATAACCACACTTCGGTGTGGTTATTTCGCCCCTTCGGAGAAGAGTCGTGAAGCGACCTGCAATCATCCTGATTTGCCTGCTGTTGCAGGCGTGCTCGGCCACCACCAAAGGGCTGGGCAACTCACTGTGGGACAGCATATTCGGTACGCCGGGTGTGCATTTGACCGATGATGAACTTCAGAACATGCCGTATGCCAGCCAGTACATGCAGCTCAACGATGGTCCGCAACTGTTTGTGGTGCTCGCTTTCGATGAAAACGGGCAGCAGAAATGGGTGACGCAGGATCAGGCCACCATCGTGACGCAACATAGCCGTATTGTGAAAACCCTGCTCGGTGGCGATAACCTTCTTGAGGTCAACAACCTTGCGGCCGATCCGCTCAGCAAACCGAACCAGATCACCGACGGGGCAAGCTGGACGCGGACAATGGGCTGGACGGAACACAAGCAGGTGCGTTACGCCACCGCCCGCTCTACCTTCCGCTGGGACGGTACGGACAGCGTCAGGGTAGGCAGCGACGAAACCCGGGTTCGCGTACTGGATGAAGAGGTCACGACCGATCGGGCAACATGGCATAACCGTTTCTGGGTGGATGATGAAGGGCAGATCCGCCAGTCCCTGCAATATTTGGGTGCCGGATTCTTCCCGGTTAAAACCACGCTGATCAAGGCCGCGAAATCATGAAAACACTTATTCGCGTTGCGCTGATCGCAAGCTTTGCCACACCGCTCGCCTGGTCTGCCGGGACGGTGAAGGTCTACACGCCGGACAGCACGCAGCCCAAAACGTTAACGAACGCCGGCCACCTGATTGATCTCGTCGGCCAGCCAAGGCTGGCAAACAGCTGGTGGACAGGTGCGGTGATCGCTGAGCGGCAGGCAACGGTGGCGGCGGAACAAAAGCACAAGGCGCTGCTCGCCAGATTAACGGGGTTAGCAGAGCAGGAAGACGGCGACGATGCGGCAGCCATTAACAGCCTTCGCCAACAGCTTCTGGCGCTGAAGGTTACCGGAAGACAAAACATCAATCTCGATCCGGATGAAGTCCGCGTGACGGAAAAAGGTAATCCGGCTCTGGAGGGAGATTACACGCTCTGGCTCCCGGCGCAGCCTTCCACCATCACGGTGATGGGGCTTATCAGCAGCCCGGGTAAAAAACCGTTTACTCCTGGCCGCGACGTGGCGAGCTATCTCGACGAGCAGAGCCTGCTAAGTGGTGCGGATAACAGCTACGCCTGGGTGATTTATCCTGACGGGAACACGCAAAAGGCGCCGGTTGCCTACTGGAACAAGCGGCATGTCGAACCCATGCCAGGCAGCATCATTTTTGTCGGTTTTGCCGACCATTTCTGGACGAAGGCATATGACGGGCTGAATGCCGATATCCTTCATTCCCTGACACAGCGGATACCGGAATAATGAAAAAGACCTATCTCTATAGCATGCTGGCACTGTGTGTGAGTGCCGCCTGTCATGCAGAAACATATCCGGCACCCATTGGCCCGTCTCAGTCAGACTTCGGTGGCGTCGGTTTACTGCAAACCCCTACCGCGCGTATGGCGCGAGAAGGGGAAATTAGCCTTAACTATCGTGATAACGACCAGTACCGCTACTATTCTGCATCCGTACAGCTGTTCCCATGGCTCGAAACCACGCTGCGCTACACCGACGTACGAACGAAACAGTACAGCAGCGTGGACGCGTTCTCCGGCGATCAGACCTACAAAGATAAAGCCTTCGATCTCAAACTGCGCCTGTGGGAAGAGAGCTACTGGATGCCGCAGGTTTCCGTGGGGGCCAAAGATATCGGCGGTACCGGCCTGTTCGACGCGGAGTACATTGTCGCCAGTAAGGCCTGGGGGCCATTTGACTTCTCGCTGGGGCTTGGCTGGGGCTATCTCGGTACCAGCGGCAACGTGAAAAACCCGTTCTGCACCTACAGCGACAAATTCTGCTATCGCGACAACAGCTATCAGAAAGCGGGTTCCATTAACGGTGACCAGATGTTCCACGGCCCGGCTGCCCTGTTTGGCGGCGTGGAGTATCAGACGCCGTGGCAGCCGCTGCGCCTGAAGCTGGAGTACGAAGGTAACGACTACTCGCAAGAGTTCGCCGGAAAGATTGAGCAAAAGAGCAAGTTTAACGTCGGCGCCATTTACCGCGTCACCGATTGGGCCGACGTTAACCTCAGCTACGAGCGCGGCAACACCGTGATGTTTGGCTTTACGCTGCGCACCAACTTTAACGACATGCGGCCGCACTATAACGACAACGCGCGGCCTGCATACCAGCCGGAGCCGCAGGATGCCATTCTGCAGCACTCCGTGGTGGCCAACCAGCTGACGCTGCTGAAGTACAACGCCGGTCTGGCGGATCCGAAAATCCAGGTGAAAGGCGATACGCTGTACGTGACCGGTGAGCAGGTGAAATACCGCGACTCGCGGGAAGGGATCGAACGTGCCAACCGGATCATCATGAACGATCTGCCGGAGGGGATCCGCACGATCCGCGTAACGGAGAACCGCCTGAACCTGCCGCAAGTGACGACGGAAACGGACGTGGCCAGCCTGAAGCGCCATCTGGAGGGCGAGCCGCTGGGGCATGAAACCGAGCTGGTACAAAAACGCGTTGAGCCGATCGTGCCGGAGACGACCGAGCAGGGCTGGTATATCGATAAATCGCGCTTCGATTTCCACATCGACCCGGTGCTAAACCAGTCTGTCGGCGGGCCGGAAAACTTCTACATGTACCAGTTGGGCGTGATGGCAACGGCGGATCTGTGGGTGACCGACCACCTGCTGACCACCGGCAGCCTGTTTGGCAACATTGCCAACAACTACGACAAGTTCAACTACACTAACCCGCCGAACGACTCGAAGCTGCCGCGCGTGCGTACCCGCGTGCGTGAGTACGTGCAGAACGATGCCTACGTAAACAACCTGCAGGCCAACTACTTCCAGTACTTCGGCAATGGCTTCTACGGCCAGGTCTACGGCGGTTATCTGGAAACCATGTATGGCGGCGCGGGGGCGGAAGTGCTTTATCGTCCGGTGGACAGCAACTGGGCGTTTGGTATTGATGCTAACTATGTTAAACAGCGTGACTGGCGCAGCGCGCAGGACATGATGAAGTTCACCGACTATAGCGTGAAAACCGGCCACCTGACGGCCTACTGGACGCCGTCGTTCGCCCAGGACGTGCTGGTGAAAGCCAGCGTGGGCCAGTACCTGGCGGGCGATAAGGGCGGCACGCTGGATATCTCCAAACACTTCGACAGCGGAGTGGTGGTGGGTGGTTACGCCACCATCACCAACGTCTCGCCGGACGAATACGGGGAAGGGGACTTCACCAAAGGGGTGTATGTGTCGATTCCGCTGGATCTGTTCTCATCCGGTCCAACCCGCAGCCGTGCGGCCATTGGCTGGACGCCGCTGACGCGCGACGGGGGCCAGCAGCTGGGTCGTAAGTTCCAGCTGTATGACATGACCAGTGATAAGAACATTAACTTCCGCTGATAGCCCTCATCCTTTTCTGTTGTAGGCCCGGTAAGCGCTTGCGCCACCGGGCAACTCACAAGCGGCGCAGCAGCCTCGCCGGGTTTCCCGCATAAACGCCTTTCTCGGTGATGGATTTGGTCACCACGCTCCCCGCACCAATCACCACCCCGTCGCAGATGGAGACCGCCAGGATGGTCGCCCCGCTGCCTATCGACACATCATTTCCCACGGTAATGCGTCCCCAGCTGTTCCGGTCAGCATTGGGTTTGCCATCGCGAAACATATCGTTGGCAAACATCACCCCATGGCCAATGAAACAGCGTTCGCCCAGGGTGACGTACTCGCAAATGAAGGTGTGGGACTGAATTTTGCTCTCGTCGCCAATGCGCGTATTGCCCTGAATTTCAACAAACGGGCCGATAAACACACCGTTGCCAAGCACGCAGTCATAGAGATTGCAGGGCTCATACAGGGTGACATTTTCACCACAGGTTACGTTGCGAACCCCGGTAGGTCTGCGCTCCATTCGTTACCTCCGTACATAAAACATAATTAAAAAATATAGATCCACGTCACATTTTTGCGTTATACAGGAACCTCGCCCTGGAGAATGAGGTGCTGTATGACATCCCTGACTCGCCCGCGCGTTGAGTTCATCTCAACTATCCTCCAGACCGTGCTCAACCTCGGTCTGCTGAGCCTTGGCCTGATCCTGGTCGTCTTTTTGGGTAAAGAGACGGTGCATCTGGCGGATGTACTGTTCGCCCCCGAGCAAACCAGCAAATATGCGCTGGTGGAAGGCCTGGTGGTCTACTTTCTCTACTTTGAATTTATCGCCCTGATTGTGAAGTATTTCCAGTCAGGCTTTCACTTCCCGCTGCGCTATTTTGTCTACATTGGGATCACCGCGATAGTGCGGCTGATCATCGTCGATCATAAATCTCCCCTTGATGTACTGATCTACTCGGCGGCGATCCTGCTGCTGGTGATCACGCTCTGGTTGTGTAATTCGAAGCGGCTGAAGCGCGAATAGGCGCTCTGACGCGGAAGAGATGCGGTCAAAATGTGATCTATATAGATTTAATTTAAAACTATATAGTTTTAAATGTGTGGCAGTTCAGGAATACGCGGTACTGAAATTAACTGCCACATACTTAATCTATTCGACAGGTGATCTGCATGGCCCACTCTTCAATACTGGAGCGGATAACTGACGTCTCGCAAAAGCTGGCATCAGAAGTCCATCTTCGAAGTCTACGGGACAGTTTTATTATTTCTGTCCCGTTCCTTGTCCTGGCTGGACTCTTCATTATGCTTAATTATGTTTTTCTCGATCCGAAAGGCATATTGAGCGGTCTGTTATCCACTGACACCCTGGTACAGCTACGCAATATTGGCGAGCGCGTTCTTAACGGAACAATGAATATTTTATCGCTGATGCTGGTGATATTAATTGCGTATCATATTGCCAGTAAGAAAAAACACCCCACGCCAGTCATTCCCGCTATGGTTGCGCTGGCGGTGTTTTATGCATTAATGCCCATTGAAACCGTGCAAACTCTGGCCGATGGTCAGCAGGTTCGGCTTACCGGAATGGTCTCCTATGGCAGTACCAATGCTGGCGGTGTCTTTCTGGCAATACTGACGGCGGTGTTATCAACAAATCTTTTTTTATGGATTTCGAAAAATAAAAAATTACAGATCCGGCTAGGAGATGATGTGCCTTCCATGGTGGTGCAATCCTTCCAGTCGATGTTTTCCATTATGTTAACCGTCGCTATTTTCGCGCTGGTTGCATTTAGCGTTAATCTTTTCCTTCATACTGAAATCCCGGCGCTGATTCAGCATCTCATCCAGGCGCCGCTGGTACATTTAACGACTAATTTATCCGGTTTTCTGGTGTTAACGACCCTGACAAATCTTCTCTTTTCGTTGGGGATACATCCGGGTGGGATTATTAATCCCATTCTTGAACCTCCCTTGCTGGTAGCGATGCAGGAAAACATGTCCGCCTTTGCCAGCGGGAAGATCCCACCCCATATTATCGTTCTGCCATTTCGCGATCTGTATGGTCATATGGGAGGAACCGGGAGCACGCTGGCCCTGCTGCTGGCAGTGTTTGTTCGAAGCCATATGTCCAGCCACCGTAACTTTTCCAGAACGGTGATTGCCCCAGGCATTTTTAATATTAACGAGCCGGTCATTTTTGGTTTCCCGGTACTCTACAACCCGTTAATGATGATCCCTTTTATCCTTTATCCGCAGATTAATTTCACAATCGCGTACTTTGCAACCGCCTGGGGTGGGTCTCAAAAATTGTTGCCTACGTTCCCTGGTCAGTGCCTCCGCTTATTTCTGGCTGGCTCGGATCCGGCGGTGATTTTCGTAATGTCATTTTGCAGATCCTGCTATTAGCGCTTGGAGTCGTAATCTATTTACCTTTTTTAACCGCCTATGAGCGTTCGTTAATCAAACGCAGCAATGAAACGATAATTAATACTCTCGCCTCTGAGTCAGAAATAACGCCGCAGGAGGACAATGATATTCATCGGTTGGATGGGAAAACCATTATTCTGGCCTGCAATGAAGGCATGTCGACCTCTTTGATGGCCAGCAAAATGCGAAAATATTGCGAAAGCCAGAATTGTACGCTCAACGTGTATGCCGTGAATGCAGGTAAACTGGTCGATGAATATAAAAATGCCCAGCTTATTTTGCTGGGTCCGCAAATCGCGTATCTCCAGGAAACCATTCTTCAGGATATCAATCACCACTGCCCGGTGATCCCCCTTGACCCTCAGCACTTCAGCAAACTTGATGGACCGGCGGTAATTCATGCCGCCCTGCCATACTTTAAAAAGGAATCCGTATGATTAACTGCGCCTATATTGGCTTTGGTAAAAGCGCCACGCGCTATCATCTCCCTTATGTTTTATGCCGCAAGGATAAATACAACGTAAAGCGTATTTATGATATTGCGCGTAAGCCAGAGGTTGAAGCGCAGCCGCACTATCAACACATCTGTTTTACCTCCCGGCTGCAGGATATTCTGGAAGACAATACGCTTCAGCTGGTGGTTATTTGCACCCATCCTGATAGCCATTTTGAGTATGCCCGGCTATGTCTGGCACATGGCAAAAACGTGCTGGTCGAGAAACCTTTTACAACCACCCCAGAAGAAGCGAAAACGCTGTTTGCTCTGGCGAGAGAAAAGGGCTTAACCGTCTCTCCGTTTCAGAACCGACGTTTTGATAGCTGTTATTTGACCATGAAACAGGCGATTGAGAGCGGTAAACTGGGGGAAATTGTCGAGATCGAAAGCCATTTTGACTATTTTCGCCCGGCGTCGGAAACCTGTCCCGGCAGTTATTTCGACGGCGCGTTTTATGGCCTTGGCGTGCATACGCTCGATCAAATTATCGCCCTGCTGGGGCGTCCGCAGCAGGTCGGGTACCATCTTCAGCGCCAGAGAAACCCGCTCAACCCTGACGACGCCTTCACTGTTCACCTCTATTACCCGAAGACGACCGCGATCGTGAAAACCAGCCATCTGGTGAAAATACCCGCGCCGAGATTCACGGTACACGGTACGCGAGGCTCGTTTATTCGCTATGGTATCGACCAGCAGGAAACCAGCCTGAAGGCGGGCATTATGCCAGGGCACCCAGGGTTTGGTGAAGATCGTGAATGCGCGGTGCTGGAGTATATCGATGACGCAGGATGTTCTGTCCGGGAGGAACTGTCGGCGGTACCCGGCGACTACGGACGCGTTTATGACGCGCTTTACGACACACTCTCCTCAGGCAAGGCCAACTATGTCAGCGAGCATGAAGCGTTAACCAATCTCGACATTTTGCAAAAGGCATTTCAACAGCCAACGCCTGCCATCGTTTCTCTCGAAGAGGAGGCGTAAAGATGAAACGGCTTCTGAATTGCCGGGCCAGCGACTTTCGTGGCCCCATTACCGGCGATAGCTTACGAGATGCCATCAGCGCCAGCGAAGGGCGCGTCATTATGGCCGAAATTGCCGTGCAGGCGCCCCCGCTGTTTGCAGAGGTGACGAATGCGGAATTGTTGTGCGCGTTTGGCGCCGACCTTCTGCTGCTCAAGGGGATCCATTTTCAGCGGCCCGCATTGAACGGCGGAGAAGAACGTTTTGGCGCCGATCCTGTCAGCCAGGTGAAATGCCTGACGGGGCGTTTAACAGGCGTCAATTTTGAAGTCCTGCCCGCAGACGATCTCTCCAGCCCCGGCGCTTTTCTGCCTGCGCATCTGGAGGCAGTGCGGCATGCGGATTTTTACTGCCTGACCGGCTATGACAAGCCCGGGGTGACGGCCGGGCGTATGTGTCAGGCGATAGCGGCGCTCAGGGCGCAAACCGATAAGCTGATTCTGGCCGCGAAATTTTATAATTCCGGGCTGGCGCAACCCCAGGAGTATGCTGGCTATATCAGTGCAGACGCAGATGGCGCTATCTTTTCGGCACCAGGCGGATGCCGGGGGGCATCGGAAGGACGCGTCAGCCACATTGCGCAGGCAGTGCAGTCGCTGGGAGGGCTTGCCATCACCACGCTGAGCAGTAGTCAGGAAGGTGCGGATTGTGCTACGGTGCGCGACATTGGCCTGGCCAGTAAACGTTGCGGTAGCGACATGCATAATTTTGGCGACGCAGGGGTGGCAGGCATGGCCGACCCGGAAGCGCTGAATGCCTTATCCCTCGCTATCCGTGGCCGACGGCACACCTGGGTGCGTATGGCTGCATCCCTGTCTCGTTAATTTGAGTCGGCCCTGTAAGGGGCCGTTTGCGGAGAGCGTTATGCCTAAGTATATGGAGATCTACCATGAAGTGCGGCGGCGCATTGTGGTGGGCATCTATGCTCCCGACAAAAAATTGCCCGAAGGGGCAAGGCTCGCCGCTGAATTTGAATGTAGCGAGCTAACCATCACCAAAGCGCTGGATTTGCTCGTCCGTGAGGGACTGGTGCTGCGCAAGCGTGGGCTAGGCTCGTTTGTTAAGCGCCAGGTTTCTGCGGCAAGCAACTCACACCTGATAGGCACCGCGCAGCGCTGCGCCACTCAGGGGAAAACCCTCACCACTCGCGTGCAGCTATATACCGCCGTGCCTGCCTCTGCCGATATCGCGCAAAAATTGCAAATCCCTGAGGGTGAACTGGTGCATGAAATCCACAGAGTACGCGTCATAGCGGAGATCCCTTCCATCGTGGAGTACACCTGGATGCCTGTCGCGCTGTTTCCTCGTCTGGCTCTGAGCCATGTTCAGCATTCCATTTACGCGTACATTACCCATGAGCTGGGGTGTACCGTCCATAGCGCACATATGAAAGTCACCGGGCGAAACGCCAGCGAGCAGGAAAGGGTGTGGCTGGAGCTGACCGAACCCACCACGCTTATTCAGGTGGAGCAGACGGCATTTCTCGATAACGGCAAGCTGTTTGAATACTCCTGCGCCCGCCATCTCTGGCATACCTTTAACTTTGAGACTGACTTTGTGCGTGTCTGACCCATAAAAAAATGGCGCTCCGAAGAGCGCCTAACAACAGTCACAAGTTGGGTTAATACAATACGTCTAAAGTTGAGGGTTGCAGTGGCATAACAGATGAAACTTAACCTTTCACACCGCCCGCCGTCAGGCCGTTGACCAGCCAGCGCTGCGCCAGCAGGAACACCACGGTAATCGGGATGGCAGAGAGTACGGCCGCCGCGGCAAAGTCGCCCCACAGGTAGTTTTGCGGGTTGAGGTATTGCTGCATACCCACGGCCAGGGTGTAACTATTCACATCACGCAGTAACAAAGACGCGACCGGCACTTCGGTGATGGCGGCGATAAACGACAGGATAAATACCACCGCCAGGATAGGCACCGACAGCGGCAGCAGAACCAGACGGAACGCCTGCCATGGTGTCGCGCCATCCAGCGCCGCCGCTTCTTCCAGCGAGCCGTCGATGGTTTCGAAATAGCCTTTGATGGTCCACACATGCAGGGCGATGCCGCCAAGATAGGCGAAGATCACACCGCCGTGGGTGTTGAGGCCGATAAACGGCACATACTGCCCCAGGCGGTCAAACAAGGCATACAACGCGACCAGAGACAGTACCGCCGGGAACATCTGGAAAATCAGCATCCCTTTCAGCAGTGAGGCCTTGCCCGGGAACTTCATACGGGCGAAGGCGTACGCACAGGTGGTGGAGAGCGTCACGATGCCGATCGCGGTGATGGTGGCCACTTTCACCGAGTTCCACAGCCACAGCAGTACCGGGAACGGCGGCGGGGTAACACGGCCATCGGCATGCTCCACGCTGAAGCCCAGCGCAAGCTTCCAGTGCTCCCAGGAGATTTCGTCCGGGATCAGGCTGCCGGTAGCGAAGTTACCCGAACGCAGGGAGATGGCGATGACCATCAGCAGCGGGAACATGATCGTCGCAATAAAAATCAGCAGCCCTAAATGCGTCGCCAGGAGGCGCAGTTTCTGAGATTTGGGTTGTACCATAGCCATGATCGATGCCCTCCTTAGTCAAATTTCATACGTGTGGCTTTCAGGTTCACTATCGCCAGCGCGCCAACCAGCAGGAAGATCAGGGTGGCAATCGCTGCCGCCAGCCCAAAGTCCTGACCGCCGCCGCCTTCAAAGGCGATGCGATAGGTGTAGCTCACGAGCAGATCGGTATAGCCGGCTGGCGTGGTGGTACCGAGACGATCCGGGCCACCGTTGGTCAACAGCTGAATCAGCACGAAGTTATTAAAGTTGAAGGCAAAGCTGGCAATCATCAGCGGAGTCAGCGGCTTGATGAGCAGCGGCAGCGTAATCTTAAAGAAGTTCTGGAACGGACCCGCGCCATCCATTGCCGAGGCTTCGTACAGGTCGTCCGGGATAGCCTTCAGCAGGCCCATGCACAGGATCATCATGTACGGATAACCCAGCCAGGTGTTGACGATGATAATCATGGAACGGGCGGTGGTCGGGTCGCTGAACCAGGCCGGTTTGATGCCGAACAGCGCGCTCAGCATCATGTTGATTTCACCGAAGCTCTGGTTAAACAGCCCTTTGAAAATCAGAATTGAGATAAACGACGGTACGGCATACGGCAGGATCAGCAGCACGCGATAGATCGCTTTGCCTTTCAGGGCTTCCCACTGCACGAGGCAGGCCAGCACCATACCCACGGCAACGGTCAGGAGTACCGTCAATACGGAGAAGACCACCGTCCAGACGAAGATAGCAAAGAACGGCTTCTGGATCCCTTCGTCGGTAAACACGCGGGTAAAGTTGTCCCAGCCGATGGTCACGGTATAGCCCGGGCTGAGTTTGTCATCGCCCCAGCTGCCGTCGGCGTTTACAGACTGATAGAAACCAATATCGTTGTTCGGACGGTACTTCACGCCGCTCTGGTTATTCGTCAGCGTGCCGTCATCCGCCAGGGTATAGAGTGGCTGCGTGCCGGAAAACTGGCGCAGCGAGCTCATGGTCACTTTGCTTTCGTCTGGCAATACGGCGGTGAGCTGAGTGAGCGCCTGACGGTTCTGGGTAATGATACGCAGGTTAGCGCGTTCGCCTTCCGGCAGGGCAGGGGCCTCTTTTAAGGCCAGCTTCTGCTCGCCGCCAAATTTGAAAGCGTCGGAAATATAGGTTTTGCCGCTCTCGCCGTCAGTCAGTGCTAATTTCCATTCGTCACCCGCAGGATACAAACCAAAGTTGAAGGTCTTGCCTGCCTGATAAGAACGGTCCAGAAGCACCTGAGTGGCGCGCTCTTGTGCGAGCTGGTTGGTGCTGCTGTAGTTAGTGAATGCGATAGCGATAGTACAGATCAGCGGGAACAGGACAAACAGCCCCATCCCGGCCACGCCCGGATAGACATAACGCCAGGCATATGCCTTACGGTTGGCGAAAATATACAGGCCAGCAGAGCTTAAAATCAGCGTCATGATGGCGAACAGATATTCCCCTTGTACGTACATTAAAACAACAAGGTAACCCACCAGCAGACAGAGCAGACCGATCGCTGACCACTTCAGCACGTCGCTTTGCCACCAATGTTTCTTTTTAATGACATCCATGGGGTTCTTCCTCTACAACGTTTGATCTTTTCTCCCTCTCCTGGGGGAGAGGGCCGGGGTGAGGGCGTGCGGATAGCGACAACCCTCACCCTAACCCTCTCCCAGAGGGAGAGGGGACTACGGCATTACTTAGTAATACGACCCTGCGCATCTTTCAGCGCGGCATCGACAGTCTGACGACCGCTTGCGGCGTTAATCACCGCAGTACGGGTGGCATACCAGAACGCGGCCATCTGTGGGATGTTCGGCATGATTTCGCCTTTCTGGGCGTTATCCATGGTTGCCGCGATACGTGGGTCTTTTGCCAGCTGATCCTGGAAGGATTTCAGCGCAACGGCACCCAGCGGTTTGTCCTTGTTCACTTCATCCAGACCCTGATCGGTCAGCAGGTAGTTTTCGAGGAACTCTTTCGCCAGCTCTTTGTTCGGGCTGGCGGCGTTGATACCTGCGCTCAGCACGCCGACGAACGGTTTAGACGGCTTGCCGTTGAAGGTTGGCAGCAGCGTCACGCCGTAGTTGATTTTGCTCTTGTCGATGTTGGTCCAGGCCCACGGACCGTTGATGGTCATCGCGGTTTCGCCTTTGTTGAACGCCGCTTCCGCGATGGAGTAATCGGTATCCGCGTTCATGTGTTTGTTCTTGATCAGATCGACCAGGAAGGTCAGACCCGCTTTCGCACCCGCGTTGTCCACGCCCACGTCTTTGACGTCATATTTGCCGTTTTCAAACTTGAACGCGTAACCGCCATCGGCAGCAATCAGCGGCCAGGTGAAGTACGGCTCCTGCAGGTTGAACATCAGCGCGCTCTTACCTTTCGCTTTCAGCTCTTTATCCAGTTTCGGGATCTCTTCCCAGGTTTTCGGCGGGTTAGGCACCAGGTCTTTGTTATAAATCAGAGACAGGGCTTCTACTGCAATGGGATAAGCGATCAGCTTGCCGTTATAGCGAACGGCGTCCCAGGTGAACGGGAACAGTTTGTCCTGGAAGGCTTTATCAGGCGTGACTTCCGCCAGCAGGCCGGATTGTGCATAACCCCCGAAACGGTCATGCGCCCAGAAGATGATGTCCGGGCCGTCACCGGTTGCCGCAACCTGCGGGAATTTCTCTTCCAGCTTGTCCGGGTGTTCTACGGTGACTTTGATACCGGTGTCTTTTTCGAATTTTTTACCCACTTCGGCCAGGCCGTTATAGCCTTTGTCGCCGTTAATCCAGATAACCAGCTTACCTTCTTCAATTTTGGCGAGAGCCGGTGCGGAAATCATCATTGCTGCAAGGGCGGACAATGCGAAAACGCGTGCGCCAGTCTTGATCTTCATATCTGCCATCCTTTTTTGGTGATGTGCTCGTGGATACATAAGGTGGTTCAACGTCACTCAGTCTCCTTATTTGACATCCTCTTTCCATCCTCCCAACCCCTACGCCCCACCCCCGGTTTGTGTGATCTGTGTTGCATAAATTTAAGTTATGAGTGCTGGCGCACATAAAAACACGCTGAATTTTGCAGGTGGCTTCACGAATTTTGCCTCAGCCCGCCAGCTGCGGTCGCAGAGCCTGCTCTCTCATCCTCCCGCCTCCTCCCCCATAAAAAAGCCGGGGGGTGGAGGATTCGCGAAAGTAATGGATACCCCATAGTGAACTTATCTTGAATGTTTCTGTCGGTGACAGGTTGTAACGAAGGGAGAAGGGCATGGCGAGCGTACAGCTGCGTAATGTAACGAAAGCCTGGGGCGACGTAGTGGTGTCAAAAGACATCAATCTCGACATCCACGAAGGTGAATTCGTGGTGTTTGTTGGCCCATCTGGCTGCGGTAAATCAACTCTGCTGCGTATGATTGCCGGTCTTGAAACCATCACCAGCGGTGATTTGCTGATTGGTGATACCCGAATGAACGACATTCCGCCTGCCGAACGTGGCGTTGGCATGGTGTTCCAGTCTTATGCACTTTATCCCCATCTCTCCGTCGCCGAGAACATGTCCTTTGGCCTGAAGCTGGCGGGGGCGAAAAAAGAGGTGATTAACCAGCGCGTCACGCAGGTGGCGGAAGTGTTACAGCTGGCACACCTGCTGGAGCGTAAACCGAAGGCGCTTTCCGGTGGTCAGCGTCAGCGCGTCGCGATTGGCCGTACGCTGGTGGCCGAACCACGCGTCTTCCTGCTGGATGAACCGCTTTCTAACCTGGATGCCGCGCTGCGCGTCCAGATGCGTATCGAAATCTCCCGTCTTCATAAACGTCTTGGCCGCACGATGATTTACGTCACCCACGATCAGGTCGAAGCGATGACGCTGGCTGACAAAATTGTGGTTCTGGACGCAGGCCGCGTGGCACAGGTGGGTAAACCGCTGGAGCTTTATCACTATCCGGCAGACCGCTTTGTTGCGGGCTTTATTGGCTCGCCAAAGATGAACTTCCTGCCCGTCAAAGTCACGGCGACAGCCATTGAACAGGTACAGGTTGTGTTGCCAAACCGCCAGCAAGTCTGGCTGCCGGTCGACAGCGCCAACGTACAGGTGGGGGCCAACATGTCCCTCGGTATTCGTCCTGAACATTTACTGCCGAGCCACATCGCCGATGTGACGCTGGAAGGTGAAGTTCAGGTCGTCGAACAACTTGGTCACGAAACACAGATTCATATCCAGATCCCCGCCATCCGTCAGAACCTGGTCTACCGCCAGAATGACGTGGTGTTGGTAGAAGAGGGTGCCACATTCGCTATCGGTTTGCCGCCAGAGCGTTGCCATCTGTTCCGCGAGGATGGCACTGCATGTCGTCGGCTGCACAAAGAGCCAGGCGTTTAAGCAATCCCAAAAGAAGACACGAAACCGACAGGTCAAGTGGTCAAAGAAAAGCAATGATCTCCGGAGATAGAATGATGATTACTCTGCGCAAAGTCCCTCTGGCACTCGCCATTGCGGCAGGCATTATGTCTGCCCAGGCAGGCGCTGTAGACTTTAAAGGTTATGCTCGTTCCGGCATTGGCTGGACCGGGAGTGGCGGTGAACAACAATGTTTCAAGGCAACCGGTGCTCAAAGTAAATACCGTCTCGGTAACGAATGTGAGACGTACGCTGAGCTGAAACTGGGCCAGGAAGTGTGGAAAGAGGGCGACAAGAGCTTCTATTTCGACACTAACGTAGCGTATTCCGTTTCTCAGCAGAACGACTGGGAATCCACCAGCCCGGCCTTCCGTGAAGCTAACGTGCAGGGTAAAAACCTGATTGAGTGGCTGCCAGGCTCCACCATCTGGGCCGGTAAGCGCTACTATCAGCGTCATAACGTCGACATGATCGACTTCTACTACTGGGACATCTCAGGTCCTGGTGCCGGTATTGAAAACATCGATCTGGGCTTTGGTAAACTCTCTCTGGCAGCTACCCGCTCTTCTGAATCAGGCGGTTCTGCAACCTTCGCCGATCGTGATGCCAACGGCGACCGTGTTTATGACAACGTTGTACCTAACGACGTCTTCGACGTGCGTTTAGCCGGTCTGGAAACCAACCCGGGCGGTACGCTGGAACTGGGCGTTGACTATGGTCACACCAACATTCCTGACGACTACTACCTGCAGCCTGGCGCTTCTAAAGATGGCTGGTTGTTCACTGCTGAACACACCCAGAGCATGATGAAGGGCTTCAACAAGTTCGTACTGCAGTACGGTACGGATTCCATGACCTCTAACGGCAAAGGTATTCCACAGGGCGGTAGCGTTGATAACGATGGCTCCATGTGGCGTGTGCTGGACCAAGGTGCAATCACCCTGGCAGACCGTTGGGACCTGATGTACGTCGGTATGTACCAGAACATCGATCGTGACAACAACAACGGTACCGAGTGGTGGACTGTGGGTGTTCGTCCGATGTTCAAATGGACGCCAATCATGAGCACCCTGCTTGAAGTGGGCTACGACAACGTCAAATCTCAGAGAACTGACGAGAAGAACAGCCAGTACAAAATCACCCTGGCACAACAATGGCAGGCAGGCGACAGCATCTGGTCCCGTCCGGCTATCCGTGTCTTCGCAACCTACGCGAAATGGGATGAGAAATGGGGTTACGCAAACAACAGCGACACTGGCTACACCTCCGGTGTGGCTTACAGTGACACCTCTGCGAAAACCTTCAGCCGTGGCGACAACGATGAGTGGACCTTCGGCGCCCAGATGGAAATCTGGTGGTAATTCGTTAGACCTGACGTAATGACCTGAAAAGAGGGGCGCAAGCCCCTCTCTCCTTAGGGTGCTGCGCGCTATTGCCTGGCCACCGCAGTGCTCACGCTATCAGAGGTAATAACAATGAAAATGAAGAAAAGTCTCGTCGCGCTGTGCCTCTCTGCGGGGCTGTTAGCCTGTGTTCCGGCCGTCTCCTTTGCAGACGTGAATTTCGTGCCACAAAATACCAGTGCTGCGCCCGCTATCCCGGCAGCGGCACTCCAGCAACTGACATGGACGCCGGTTGATCAATCCAAAACGCAGTCGACTCAGCTCTCTATGGGTGGCCAACAACTGAACGTGCCGGGGATTTCTGGCCCTGTTGCGGCTTATAGCGTACCGGCGAACATTGGTGAATTGACCCTGACGCTGACCAGCGAAGTGAACAAACAGACCAGTGTGTTTTCGCCAAACGTCTTGATCCTCGATCAAAACATGACGCCATCGGCGTTCTTCCCGAGCGACTATTTTAGCTATCAGGAACCGGGCGTAATGAGTGCGGACCGCCTGGAAGGCGTTATGCGCCTGACGCCTGCTCTGGGTCAGCAAAAGATTTACGTGCTGGTATTCACAACAGAGAAAGATTTGCAGCAGACAACAAAGCTGGTTGACCCGGCGAAAGCTTATGCCAAAGGCACCGGTAACTCTGTCCCGGATATTCAGGATCCGCTTGCCCGCCATACCACTGATGGCCTGGTCAAACTGAAAGTTTCCACCAACAGCGCTTCCAGCGTACTCGTTGGCCCACTGTTTGGCTCGTCTGGTCCAGGTCCGGTGACTGTGGGGAATACCGCTGCACCTGTTTATACCGCGCCAGCGGCTACGGCAGCCGCGACCGCAGCCCCAGCTCCGGCGAAGAAAGCTGAGCCGGTACTGAACGACACCGAAGAATACTTCAACAACGCCATTAAGCAGGCGGTGAAGCGCGGCGATGTCGATAAAGCGCTGAAACTGCTTGATGAAGCCGAACGTTTAGGTTCAACCACTGCCCGTTCCACCTTTATCAGCAGTGTAAAAGGCAAGGGGTAACCGTTTCCCCACAGTGCTGATTTGTTAGTAGTTTAGTGCGCCTGAGTGGGCGCACTTTTTTTCGTGCCGCTCGCGCTGTTGCACCATTGTTGCGATAGTGATCGCTAAATAACGTTTGACCGCCCTCAATGTGCTTTTCTGCGATACAATGCCATTACGTTATGTATCGGAGAGTCCGGCATGTCACACCCTGCGCTAACGCAACTGCGTTCGCTGCGCTATTTCGACCAAATACCTGCGCTTGACCCGCAGCAGCTTGACTGGTTGCTGCTGGAAGATTCCATGACTAAACGTTTTGAGCAACAGGGCAAGACGGTTACGGTGACGATGATTCAGGAAGGGTTTGTCACCTCCGCTGACATTGCCAGTGAGCTGCCGCTGTTACCAAAAGAAGAACGCTACTGGTTGCGTGAAATTCTGCTCTGCGCGGATGGTGAGCCGTGGCTCGCCGGACGAACCGTGGTGCCTGAATCCACCCTTTCCGGGCCAGAGCTGGCACTGCAACGGCTGGGAAATACCCCGCTCGGGCGGTATCTTTTTACCTCGTCTGAACTTACCCGGGATTTTATTGAAATTGGACGCGATGCCGAACTGTGGGGACGTCGTTCCCGTCTTCGCCTGAGCGGTAAACCGTTAATACTGACGGAGCTTTTTTTACCGGCATCGCCGTTGTACTGAGAGGAAGAAAAAAATGGAGTGGAGCCTGACGCAGAACAAGCTGCTGGCCTATCACCGCTTAATGCGTACCGATAAACCCATCGGCGCGCTACTGCTGTTGTGGCCGACATTATGGGCGCTATGGGTGGCGACGCCGGGCGTTCCACCGCTGTGGATCCTGGGCGTGTTTGTGGCCGGTGTCTGGCTGATGCGTGCGGCGGGCTGTGTGGTCAATGACTACGCCGATCGTAAATTCGACGGACATGTGAAACGGACAGCCAATCGTCCGTTACCCAGCGGGCAGGTCACAGAGAAAGAGGCCCGCGTGCTGTTTATCGTGCTGGTGCTGCTCTCCTTCCTGCTGGTGTTAACCCTCAACACCATGACCATCCTGCTTTCCGTTGCGGCCCTCGCGCTGGCATGGGTCTACCCGTTTATGAAACGCTATACCCATCTGCCGCAGGTGGTGCTCGGCGCGGCGTTTGGCTGGTCGATCCCAATGGCGTTTGCGGCGGTCAGCGAGTCGGTACCGCTGAGCTGCTGGCTGATGTTCCTGGCGAACATTCTCTGGGCCGTGGCTTATGACACGCAATATGCGATGGTTGACCGCGATGACGATCTGAAAATTGGCATTAAATCGACCGCCATTCTGTTTGGTCGTCACGACAAGCTGATTATCGGTATCCTGCAGGTCGCGGTGCTGGCGCTGATGGTGGCGATTGGTCGCCTGAACGGGCTCAACTGGGAGTTTTACTGGTCAGTGCTGGTGGCGGGGCTGCTGTTTGCTTATCAGCAAAAGCTGATCGCAAAGCGTGAGCGTGACGCCTGTTTTAAAGCGTTTATGAATAATAACTACGTGGGCCTGGTGCTGTTCCTGGGGCTGGCGATGAGCTATTTTGGCTGAAAAAAAGGCCCGGTGACGCTGAAGCTTACCGGGCCTGCATGATATGAAGCGTCAGATTGTGAGCCGGGTAAGGCGAAGCCGCCACCCGGCTTTTTCACATCACTCGCCCTGCGTCGCACTCTCAATCGTCAAACGCACGTCGGAGGTAATCAGCTCTGCCAGCATCTGATACACCTTCAGCGTCTCTTCCGGCTCGGCATCGCCCGTGTCGCTAATGAACCCTTCATCACGCAACGTCAGTACCAGTGAACTGAAGACCGCTTTGTCGAAGAATTCCGGGGCGTTGATGCCGTGCAGAACGGAAAGGCGCTGTGCCAGCGTCCGGCTCTCTTTCTCCAGCGTACCGCGGTTAATGGATGGGTTCGCGCTCAGCAGCCAGAAGGTGATAGCGTAGCGCTGCAGCGTTTCTCGCGCACCCGCCGCCAGCAGTTGCAGCGTACGGGAGCGTGACGGATTGATATGCAGCTCGTCGTTAACAACGGTAATCAGCCCCTGACGACGCAGCTCCTCGGTCATTTTATCCAGCTCAATCGCCAGCTCATCCTTGCTCCAGCGCAGGAACAGCTCTGCTTTCAGCATCGGATAGAGCGTCTCTACATGACGCAGCAGCTCCTGACGAGAAATACGGCGATGCTGGGTAATGATCGCCGCCATCAGCGACGGCAGCATCAGCATATGCGCGATATTGTTACGATAGTAGGTCATCAGCACCGCCTGTTCGCGCGGGAGAATGATGATGTCGCCAATCGTATCTTTCTCGACTTCAAACTTGTTCATCTGCAGCGCATGGTCGATCAGCTCGCTCGCCGTGCTGGCAGGCGTCGTTGAATCCACCGAGTAGGGAACGTTGCGCATCAGGTCAAGATAGCAATCCAGCTGCTCCGTAAGCTGTTCACGGGTCAGCGAGCGTTGACGTGACGCCAGCAGTGCCGTACAGCAGAGGTTCATGGCGTTTGCGGCACCGGCATTGTTAATACGCACCATCAGCTCAGCCGCGATACCGTTAACCGTTGGCGTCAGCCAGGCTGGACGCACCGCTTCGATAGGATCGATAGACTCGCGCCAATCGGGAACATGGTTGTTCAGGTATGTCATCAACGGCATCGGCTCGCCGAAGTTTACGTAGCCCTGACCAAGATTGCGTAGCTTGCTCAGCCCGCGCAGCATCTGCGGCAGGCTCTCTTTCTCTTTAGTCGCCCCGCGCAGCTCTTTGGCGTAAGTCCCCACTTCCATGACGTGCTCATAGCCAATGTAAATGGGCACCAGCGTGATGGGACGAGTGCCGCCGCGCAGCATCGCCTGGATGGTCATCGACAGCGTGCCAGTTTTCGGATCCAGCAGACGGCCGGTTCGTGAACGTCCCCCCTCCACGAAGTACTCAACGGAATAACCGCGGCTGAACAGCTCGCCCAGATATTCACGGAATACGGTGGAGTAGAGCTTGTTGCCCTTAAAGGTACGACGAATGAAGAACGCCCCCAGGCGGCGGAAAATCGGGCCTGCTGGCCAGAAGTTCAGGTTGATACCGGCTGCGATGTGCGGTGGCACCAGCCCCTGGTGATAGAGCACATACGAGAGGAGCAGGTAGTCCATGTGGCTGCGGTGGCAGGGCACATAAACAATTTCATGGCCGTCATGCGCCAGTTGGCGAACGCGCTCGGCGTTATGGACGTTAATGCCCTGATAGAGGCGGTTCCATGTAAAGCCCAGGATGCGGTCAGAAAGACGGATCATCTCATAGGAGAAGTTCGCGGCAATCTCTTCCATCAGCGCAATGGCGTTCTGCTGTGCTTTTTCATGAGAAATCTTTTTACTGCGCGCTTCGTCTTCAACAGCACGGGCGATCGCTTTGGAAGCCAGCAGCTTGTTGAAGAGATCCTGACGCGCCGGAAGGCGAGGGCCAACGGCGGCCAGACGCTGACGAGCGAAATGCATGCGCGCCACGCGCGCCAGTTTTTGCGCGATGATCTTATCGGTGCCGTGCTCGTCGGCCATCCGGCGCAGCGAGACGGAAGGGGAGAAGCGCACAAAGCTGTCGCGCCCCAGCCAGGAGACGGCGAAGAATTTCTGGATGCCATTAAGCATGCGTAACGGTGGGTTCTCTTCCCCTTTTTCGCGGCCCGGACGACGACCAAACATCACCGACACCGGCACCATTTGCACATCCAGATCGGGATTGCTGCGATGCAGGTCGAGATAGTCGTGGAACAGCTTAATGGACTCTTCTTTTGGCGTGTAATAGGTAAACACGCGTGGCCCACCGTGAATGAACACGTATCGCGGCAACAGCGTACCGTCGACTTCTAACGGTTCAAGCGGGTCAGGTAAATCATGCGCCAGACACTGGGCGCGAAGCGTCAGCAAGTCTGCCTTCGAGTTATAAGGCAAAACATACATAATAGGGCGCGACGTATCGAGCCCCAATTCCAGCGCGGGTTCTGCTGGGATAGACTTACTTTTTACCAGGACGCTTAATGGTAAATTAAGTAATTTGTAGTAAATTCGTGGCCAGCCAGACATAAACGATGTAAAGCCTCTGGTTAATAATGCAATTGCGGCGCAAGGATAACAGAAAGCGCGCGAAATTACTGTTGTTACCCGTCATACTTCAGGCTACAGCGCAACACGTTGCGCCTCCTGTTATTGACGCTATTTCAAATAAAAGGTTCTTTTAATGGCCAATAATACCACTGGGTTAACCCGTATCATTAAAGCTGCTGGCTATTCCTGGAAAGGTTTTCGCGCCGCTTGGGTCAACGAAGCCGCGTTTCGCCAGGAGGGTGTCGCCGCGATTGTCGCGGTGATTATCGCCTGTTTCCTTGATGTTGATGCCATTACCCGCGTGCTTCTGATCGGCTCCGTGCTGTTGGTGATGATAGTGGAAATTCTTAATAGCGCTATTGAGGCCGTTGTGGACCGTATTGGCTCTGATTTTCACGAACTTTCTGGCCGGGCAAAAGACATGGGCTCTGCTGCCGTGTTGCTGGCGATTATCACTGCGGTCATCACCTGGGTCACGCTGCTTTGGTCACATTTCCGATGAGCCTCGAGGAATAATTAAGTCCCTGGTTTTTTGTGCAGTTTTTGGTTCCAAAATCGCCTTTGACTGTATATACTCACAGCATAACTGTATATACACCCAGGGGGCGGAATGAAAGCGTTAACGACCAGGCAGCAAGAGGTGTTTGATCTCATTCGGGATCATATCGGCCAGACGGGTATGCCACCCACGCGTGCGGAAATCGCGCAGCGTCTGGGCTTCCGTTCTCCGAACGCTGCCGAGGAACACCTGAAAGCGCTGGCGCGTAAAGGCGTAATTGAGATTGTATCGGGTGCTTCACGCGGTATCCGCCTGCTGGTGGAAGAAGAGACGGGCATTCCGCTGGTGGGGCGCGTCGCGGCAGGTGAACCTCTGCTGGCGCAACAGCATATTGAAGGCCACTACCAGGTTGATCCCGGCATGTTCAAGCCGAGCGCGGATTTCCTGCTGCGCGTAAGCGGTATGTCCATGAAAGACATCGGTATTCTTGACGGCGATCTGCTTGCGGTACATAAAACGCAAGACGTGCGTAACGGCCAGGTTGTGGTGGCACGCATCGATGATGAAGTCACCGTTAAACGCCTGAAAAAGCAAGGTAATACGGTTCAGCTGCTGCCGGAAAACAACGAGTTTTCCCCGATTGTGGTAGACCTGCGCGAGCAAAACTTCTCTATCGAGGGGCTGGCGGTAGGGGTCATTCGCAACGGAGAATGGCTGTAATCTCATCCTGACAGGCTACGGATCTGCCGTGGCCTGATTCCTTATCCACTCCCGGTATTTTTTCATGTCACTGCTTACGGCATCCGATAAGGCATTGTGGCGTCTTGCACTGCCGATGATTTTTTCCAATATCACCGTTCCTCTGCTGGGGCTGGTGGATACGGCAGTTATTGGTCACCTTGATTCACCCATCTATCTGGGCGGCGTGGCGATTGGCGCGACGGCGACCAGCTTCCTTTTTATGCTCCTGCTCTTTTTGCGCATGAGTACCACCGGGCTCACGGCGCAAGCGTACGGTGCTAAAGATCCTTTGCGTCTGGCGCGCGCGCTGGTTCAGCCGTTAATTCTGGCGCTTGGGGCAGGCGCGTTAATCGCTATATTACGTACCCCACTGATTGATCTGGCGCTGCATATCGTTGGCGGCAGCGAGGCGGTACTGGAGCAGGCACGACGCTTCCTTGAAATTCGCTGGCTCAGCGCGCCCGCGTCGCTGGCCAATCTGGTTCTGCTGGGGTGGTTACTCGGCGTGCAGTATGCCCGCGCGCCCGTAATCCTGTTGGTGGTAGGCAACCTCCTCAACATCGTGCTCGATCTCTGGCTGGTGATGGGCCTGCACATGAACGTGCAGGGTGCGGCACTGGCGACGGCGATTGCCGAATACGGGACGTTTATCCTTGGTCTGTGGATGGTCTGGCGGGTGCTTGTCATGCGCGGGATCTCCCTTGCTCTGCTTAAGAGTGCATGGCGAGGTAATATCCGCACTCTGCTGGCGCTTAATCGCGACATTATGCTGCGCTCACTGCTGCTGCAGCTCTGTTTCGGCGCACTGACGGTCTTTGGCGCCCGGCTTGGGCCAGATATCGTCGCGGTGAATGCCGTTCTGATGACGCTGCTGACCTTTACCGCCTATGCACTGGATGGCTTTGCGTATGCTGTGGAAGCGCATTCCGGCCAGGCATACGGCGCACGTGAAAGTGGTCAGCTGCGGGATGTCTGGCGGGCGGCCTGTCGGCAGTCGGGGCTGGTGGCGCTGGCGTTCGCGCTGATTTACGCCTGTTTTGGCGAACAGATTATTGCGTTACTCACCTCCCTTCCTGCACTGCGCGAGCTGGCAAGCCATTACCTTATCTGGCAGGTCATTTTGCCGGTGGTGGGGGTCTGGTGCTATCTGCTGGACGGTATGTTTATTGGCGCGACGCGAGGAGCGGAGATGCGTAACAGCATGGCGGTGGCGGCGGCTGGTTTTGCCCTGACGCTGCTCACGCTCCCCTGGCTGGGTAACCATGGTTTATGGCTCTCCCTGGCGGTCTTTCTCGCGTTGCGAGGCCTGTCACTGGGCTTTATCTGGCACCGGCACTGGCAAAACAATACCTGGCTTCCTTCCCGCAACGATATATCGTGACGGTTAAAGATTCCGAATATGAAATCAACTGCCGAATCCTTAACTACAATTATTATCACGTCCAGCAGAAAAGAACGTAACGGACGTTACGACCCGACGCTTAACTAAGAGGACACGATGATGAATAAAGACGAAATCGGCGGCAACTGGAAGCAGTTCAAAGGTAAAGCGAAAGAACAGTGGGGTAAGCTGACGGATGACGATATGACGGTCATCGAAGGTAAACGCGATCAGCTTGTCGGTAAAATTCAGGAACGCTACGGTTACGAGAAAGGCCAGGCGGAAAAAGAGGTCGGCGACTGGGAAAAACGCAACGACTACCGTTGGTTACCGTGTGATACCCCGACAGTACAAGGAAGTACTCCCTGAGGGCGGCCATGGGCCGCCTTTGTTTTGGCTGTTAACGCGGCTTTTTCTTTACGAGGATAGAGTGGTCATGGTGGCACGCGTCCTGATGCCGGCAGGCCTCCACTTCTACACACGCAGAGCATAATCCGTGTGCTTCAATGACGTTATGGCGCAAGGCAAAGCCCATTCTGGCCGCCAGCGTATGCATAATATCTTCTACGCCTTCCGCCCCTTCTTCTTTCACCACGCCACAACGGTCGCAGATAAACATGGCCGACGTATGGGTTGGCTGGTCAAAAAGATGACACAACACATAACTGTTTGTGGATTCGACCTTGTGTACAAACCCTTGTTCCAGCAGAAAATCTAGCGCACGATAGACCGTAGGCGGTTTAGCCTGTGGCTCGCTTTCGCGCAGCAGGTCGAGCAGGTCGTATGCGCTGATGGCGCCCTGCTGCA
Source organism: Enterobacter sp. SECR19-1250 (assembly GCF_013391025.1). Classification (NCBI taxonomy): domain Bacteria; kingdom Pseudomonadati; phylum Pseudomonadota; class Gammaproteobacteria; order Enterobacterales; family Enterobacteriaceae; genus Enterobacter; species Enterobacter sp. SECR19-1250. The sequence goes on from NZ_JACASJ010000021.1 coordinate 43,712, forward strand.
GGGTCATCAGACGCAAGACTTCAAGGCGCTGCGGAGTCAGGCGCACATTGCGTTGCGCGCACAGCTTCTCTGCCTGCGCTAACAGCTCTTTTGTGGACTTATCCATTTAGCACCTCGGATGTTATAGGCTGGAAAACCCTCACTTTACCATGTTCTGGTAAAAACGCCGAGATCCGCCAGGCTGTGCTATACCTGACCCATCGCAAACCGGGAAATTAATGATGAAAAAACCTGACTGTATTCGGCACTGGCGAGGCGTGGAAGAGCCAGATAATTCAACCTATCCCGACAGCAACGAGCTTTTCTCCATCGGTGCACCGCTGGCTCGTCACCTGGGGCTCAGGCGAATCGGTATTCACCACGAGCGTTTGCCGCCCGGGCGTCGAACCTCCTATCCCCACGCGGAAAGCGACGAAGAAGAGTTCATCTATGTGCTGGAAGGGTATCCGGAAGCCTGGATTAACGGCTATTTGTGGAAGCTTGAACCCGGCGACAGCGTAGGGTTTCCTGCTGGCACCGGCGTCTGCCATACCTTTATTAATAACACCGAAGAAGAGGTGCGATTACTGGTTGTTGGCGAGGCTAACAAGAAGCACAACCGAATCTACTATCCGCTTAACCCGGAGTATGCCGCCACGCGTGAAGATCGCTGGGTTGATCATCCCCCTCAGTTCTTTGGGCCGCACGATGGAAAACCTGGGAAAAAATAATTTCCTCTTCTATAAATATTGAGGGCCGTCACAAATAACAACAGGCCTGTCCGGAGTTTTACTTAAGGAAATAGCGGGTCTTTTTGTACTTATTCACAGCAATAGTTCGTTCCTGTTTGGGTGATAACAAACAGGGTGATGTTATTAACGACAATAAGACGAGCATACTGTGAAAAAACATTTTAAATTTTCGGTGGTTAGCATCGCTGTCTCCCTGTTTATGGCAAATCAGGCGGGAGCAGCCAATACCTGGACAGAATCACGTAGCGACGCAATGGGTGGCACGGGCGTCGCTTCGGGCAGCTATGGCAGCGGGGCGTTAATCAACCCTGCGTTGTTGGCAAAGGCGAAACCGGACGATGATGTGACGGTTATTTTACCGTCCGTCGGCGTGCAGGTGACGGATGAAGACAATCTTCAGGATGAGATTGATACCATCAACGATAAAATCAATCACTATAAGGATGTGGTTGATAGCCTGACCCCCATCGAAGTGATTACCAACCCGCTGGGCTCAATCAATCAGTTCCAGGGAGCGGCAAAAGATCTTGCCGATGAACTGGACTATCTCAAAGGCAAAACCGCACGCGCTACGGCAGGCGCGGGGATTGCGGTGAGTATCCCTAACGATGTGCTCTCCGTGGCCTTTATGGCGAAAGGCTATGCCCACGGGCGCGTCAGCTCTTCTATCGATCAGCAAGATATTGATTACCTGCGCAGTATCCAAAACAGCGATGCGGTGGCGGCGGGCGTGGCACTGGATGCGGCGCTAAACGGTACTGATCAAATCACAAAAAACCTTAACTCTACGGCGTCTGGCCGGGCGGCAATTGTCTCCGATTATGGTGTTGCCATTGCCCGTCAGTTCGATCTGGGTGGCGTCCCGGTTTCCCTTGGTGTCACGCCAAAACTGCAGAAAACCTGGATCTACAACTACACCACCTCAATTTACGATTACGACAGTAACAAGTGGAACGACAGCCGCTACCGGAAAGACGATACCGGCTTTAACGTGGATGCCGGTATCGCGGCCGATTTCGGCGAGCACTGGACGGTCGGGGTGAGCGGGCAAAACCTGATGTCGCGCGATATCGACACCAAGGACATTCGCATCCGCAACGGGCGCACGGGGGAAGTGGTGAGCTATAAAGACACCTACCAAATCCGTCCGCTGGTGACGGCCGGTGCCGCCTGGCACAACGATCTGGTGACCCTGACCGCCGATGGCGATCTGACAGAAACCAAAGGCTTTAAAAGCGAAGATACCTCGCAGTATGTTGGCGTGGGTGCGGAAGTGACGCCGCTGAGCTGGCTGGCCGTGCGGGCGGGTTATCGTGCCGATATGAAAGGGAATGACAGTAACGTCTTTACCGGTGGTGTCGGTTTTGCACCGTTTAACACGGTCCACGTCGACCTGATGGGGCTCTACGGTGAAGATGAAACCTGGGGCGCAGGGGCGCAGTTGAGTATGACGTTCTAAAGGGCACCGGAGGCGTTGCGCCTCCGGCTTTTCTTTATGCTATAGTAGCGCCCCTTTTCCACCAGATGCTTAAAACTTCGCCATGTCGTCAGAACACCAGACTGCCTTTCCCGCACACCGTTTCTCCATTGCGCCCATGCTCGATAGGACGGATAGTTCAGTAAAGTAGGTTGGTTTGGTGTATCATGGGGTTCTATTGGGAACCTGTTGTCGTAACTTTTCTATTCATATCTATTCATTGAGCATCATTTGCCCAGGTATTAAATTGACCGGATATGCCCACAGGTATTAAAATTACTTAAAACAACTGCGGTTGTTAGGTTTTAAAGTCACATTTGATGAAGGATAACTTGATGCTAACTATAAGGTTCGATTCAGAAAAGGCTTTAGAGGCCATTCTGTACGTCGCCTCTAAAGCACCAATTCCTGACATCTACCATGTTGGTAAGATTTTGTATTATGCGGACCGGTTTCATCTGGAGGCGTTTGGTCGTCTCATCACTGGCGATCAGTATAACGCCATGAAAGATGGCCCGGTTGCCAGTAATACATACGACATCATTAAGATCGCCAGAGGTGACGGTCGCTACATTCCAAATGGATGTGATACTGACGCAGTGCGTAAGGCATTCTGTATCGCTGGTATGAATGTGGTTCCTCGTCGTCAACCAGATGTAGATTTTCTGAGTGAGTCCGATTTAGAGTGTATCGACAAGTCAATCGAGATGCTCGGTGAAATGTCTTTCGAAGATATCAAAAACATGAGCCACGATGCTGCATGGGAATCTGCTGATAGAAATGGTGAGATGCCACTTGAATCCATCATCGGCCAGCTTCAAAATAGCGAAATGATTTTGGATTATCTTCATAACGGATATTGATACTTATGCTGGGTGATAGCTTTCCTCCTGAATTTATGGCTAGTTTTAGTCGAGATAGAGGCATATCACCTGGCGATGTTTTGTATCTTCACTGCGAGTTTACTACCCCTCCCAAAGTGAAGTTTATGGTAGTGGTTTGCTGTGAGCCTCTTCTGGTTCTCTTGATTAACTCTGAAGTTAACCCATTCATCCAGAAAAATGCGTCATTGATGGCGTGTCAGGTAGCTGTTAACCAAAAAGATCATGATTTCCTTGACTGGGATTCCTTTGTGAATTGCATTCAGGCGCATGCAGCGTTCGATCTGGAAGTTATAAAAGAGCAAATATCCACAGATTATGGTGGGATTTTGAAGGGGCGAATTACTGACCCTTGCATGCAACAGGTTCGAAATGCAGTTAATGCTTCTAAAACTATGGTTACGCGTCACAAAAAAGCGATCCTATCTGCGCTTCAGGAATATGAATAAACCCGCTTTCGGCGGGTTTGTTATCTTTTCCATTTTAACTATTTTTCGGTTTATCTGTTCTAACTCTCTCCCACTCAACTCGTCCTTCTTCCCTTCTCTTGTCGATATACTCAGCAAGATCCTGAATATTGATACAGCGCTTTGCTTTCTGAGAGGTTCCCACGCGATAGGTTGGGATAGGCAACAGACATGCATTGGCTTTTGCCTCTGCAGTCGCCGGGCTCATGCCGAAATACTTCTGGCATACCACTGAAAGTTCAATGTTTGGGGTGTTGAACTCAGCCATAAGAAAAAAAAGAGTATTCATGGATTCTCCATAGCCCGGCTGCACCCGGGCGTTTAGGTTTATTCTTCGGTGCTGGTGGGCAGCAGGCGCTGCCAGATTGCCGAAACATATTTCGCCTGGTGGCGGGCATCGGCTAGTGCGTTGTGGGCTACACCATCAAATGGCATATTGCGCTTTGGGTCGAAACCGAGTTCTTTGCCAAGCAGTACCATGGTTCGCACGTCGCTGTCGTTCCAGAATTGCCATGGGCAAGTTTGGCCGGCGCGTTCATAGGCTGAGCGCAAAATCACGTTGTCGAAGTTAGCACCATTGCCCCAGACTTTCAGATAACGTGGGTTGTCAGAGTTACGACTGATAAATGAGCTCAACTCGGAGAGAGCAAAGGTGATGCTTCTTGTATCGTCGGTACAAATCGCAGCGCGTGCCTCTGCGGATTGCTTTAGCCACCACAGGATGGTATCACCATCAGGTGTAGCCCCCTGATCCATGGCGCTGGCGAGGTTGACGGCCACATAGAACTCGGCGCCCAGCTCGCCGTTTTTCGGGTCGAAAAACACAGCGCCGATCGCGACAATTGGCGCAGTAGGCTTATTGCCCATGGTTTCGAGGTCTATCATAAGGTGGTTCATTACATGTGCTCCAAATCTGATGGTTTAAAAGAATGCCAGTAACCCTCTTCACGGGTCTCTGTTCTGGTCTTGCCGCAGCCATTACACCCATAGTGGAAAATAATAGTTGGCTGCAGCCCGTTAAGGGATTGATATGGGTGAAGCTCTTTCTTGAACAGCACCCATTTATGAAGTTTGAAAAAACAGCGGATCTTCATGCTGCATGCTCCTGCTTAATCCCTATACGATGACGCGCGACCTGAAATATTGAGGTGTCTTTCTCAATGCCAATAAAGCAGCGCCCGATACGCAGGCAGGCTACTCCTGCGGTACCGCTTCCCATTGTGAAATCCAGCACCGTATCGCCGGGGTTGCTGTAGGTCTCGATCAGGTACTGAACCAGTGCCAGCGGCTTCTTGGTTGGATGGAAATTACCGATTTGCTTGTCACTCGAGAAAAACTGCACATCGCGTGGGTACCGGCTGGTTGAGTCATACTTAGTCAGCGTCAGCGCTTTGCCGTAGCACTCCGAATTGACGGTTTTGCGCTTCGATGTTCTGCGCGCATGGCCATGGGTAAACTGCGGGTTGTATGTCGGCTGGCGACGATAAAACACCTCGATATTTTCATGGGCGCGCAACGGCTGTTTTTTGGCATTAAGGAAGCCGGTGGCATTGCCTTTTTCCCAAATCCACTCGGATCGCCAGTCCGCCAGGTTGCTGCCGACCAGCACAGCGGTAAACGGTTGAGCCGAAAACAGGACAATTGCCGCCGACGGTTTGGCGATGCGGTACAGTTCATGCCACATCACCTTGAGGTCAAGCACCGAATCCCAGCAGCACTGCGTGGTACCGTAGGGAATATCCGCACACACCATGTCTACGGAACCGCTGGCAATCGTGGGAAAAATATCGAAGCAGTCGGCGTTATGCAGGGTAATGCTCATTCATCTTCCTCTGACAAAACCAGAATGGTGTCGTCCGGCACTGAGATGGTGAGCTGGACACTATAACCACGCTCATGCATGGCGTAAGAGACGGGCCACGCTGGCAGCAGCGTATCTTCGGCAACCTGACTGATGCCGATGCTCCACAGCCCGCTGTCGAGGTAATAACCGACCACCTGAATTTCACCCTCGGCGGATTTGAGGTGATAGATGCCTGGAGAGTTGTAGCAACCAATCTCCTCGCGGATCGCGCCTTCGCATTCCAGCAAATCGTCGCTGGCACCGTAGAAATGGAGGTGTTTAACTTTAGTTTGTTCGTTCATTGCGATTTCTCCCCGCGTAAAATTTCGTTCTCTGCCATAAGGGTGACGCGCTGATCCAGAGCTTCAGTTAGGGCAACAAAGGTCACATCCAGTCTGGTGGCGACTTCACGCATTAACTGTGCCTCTGCTGGTGGAAGGTCTGACGCTGCTATGTGTGCCGCTGTGACTAATTCTTTTACTTTCATATGTTGTTGCATGCGCGCAGCTCCATCAGTTCGTTAAAGCGGGTCATGAACAGTCCGTAGGCCTGACCAGGGCGAAGTGGAATGATCTGAATAATATCGCTGGTGGGGATCCCTTTAAGGCAAGGCCATTCGGTTCCGTCGTCAATTTCCAGATCGCGGCGTTCGGTCGCTAACATTGTGAGGTCCGCATACTTCACAACAGGGGACATATCTGCCGGTAATCCAAACACAGTACGAATCAGACCATCAACGCGGGCTTCAATACGGCGGTAGTCAGGAAGCAGGGCTTTAAGCGGTGCAGGTACATCCTGGCAATACGCTTCAGCCGCATCATGCATCAGGGCTTCAAATGCGAATTCAGGCGGTACAATTTGGCTCGCTAAGACAGAATGCTGGGCAACGCTGTAGAACTCTGGAAGATGGCCAGCAAAGCGACAAATGTTGGACAGAGCGTTTGCGATATCTTCAATATCAACGTCGGCTGCAGTTGGGTTAATGAAATTAAACTTTTTGCCGGAAAGCGTTTGTATATAACTCATAATCGAATCTTCTCCATTTTTTGCAGCTGCACCTGCGGCGATTTTTGGTTGTACGAATCCCTCGCCGGATGGCGATATTTAAAGGAATTACGCTTCACTAATAACCCCGTTGCCGGGGTTATTAAGGCTGAGCAATTACGCTTTAAAGTTACCGATGAAGGTTTCAACTGTGTCGCCGTCGAATTTCTCGATCAGCAGATCACGGAACTCATTGGCAATAGCTTCTTCCTGCGCTTCAAGCTGGACAATGCGCAGAACAAAACATGGTTCATCGTTTGTCAGTAAGCTGTTACGCAGGCTGAAACGGCGTTCACCAAGACCTTCATACGGTACGCATTTAAATTCAAACGCCACAGGCATAACGTCTTTGCTACTGGCTTCAACGCTCTGCATGAGGGATTTTTTACCGCTGAAATCACCGTCTTCGTGATCCTGCTGCGTTGCCTGCTGGATAGTGATACGACGGACCGCCTGAGCAGCCTGGGAAATTTGCATGGCCCCGCCTTCCGCATCGAACGCCAAAAGGTAATCGCTCCAGTCTTCCAACCATTCAGCGATCTGCTTCTGTTTCAGTCGCTGGCCGTTGATCTGCAGAAGTGCGCGGAACGGAGCGGTTTGTTTCAGGCTGATCGAAGCAATGTTGTCCGCATGACCAGGATTATCCAGCGTGCCGATATTGAAGATGGAACGGGCAGTCATATTGTCAGCATCGATAAAGCAGCGAGCTTTCTCGGTTGCGCTGGCGTATCCCTTTGAGTAACGCACAAAGTCTTCAATGCTGGTTGTGCCCATGGCGCCACGGAAGCGGAAGCGCTCCAAAGAGAAGCGTTCAAGGCTTTCGACGTTTGTGCCGTTCGGAAGCAATGCAGTCGGGCAAGCCAGACCATGGATATCATTCAGATGATAGCCGGATAAAACCAGGTCTTTGACCTGCTGAAAGGTACCGCTGTCTAACTGAGGCATAAAAAAATCCTTATTAACAAATGATCGAAGTGGTTACAGTGAATTGGTCGAGGCGGTTCACTGAGCCGCTTTAAGCTTTCCGTCAGTGCCGCCGTTGATGCTGAACAGCTGACCCTGATCCTCTTGGAGGATGGTTAGCTTGCCGCCTTTATTGACCCACATCGGTGTTTCGGTGGTGTCTTCTTCGGAGGCTTTACCGCGCGGGGTCGGGGTGCTGTAGTTCAGCTTGTGCTTGATCTTGACGCGCTTCTCTTCAACGGAATTACCCATACGCTCAAAATCAAAGGTGAGGACTACTTTGCCTTTATTGCCGTTATTCAGAACGCCGAGAGCGGTGGTGTTGAGCGCCGCTGCGATTTTGTTCATGAACACGCCGGCATCCAGCTCGCCCAGAAAGTCGGGCACTACGGTCATGCGGTCATTACTCATGGTTTTACCCTCATGAAAGGCGGCTGCAACCGCCAGTGAAACTACTCCATACACAACAGAGAAGGACACCTGCGCGATTATCATGGGTAGACAGGCCACTTTCCTCGCGCCCGGGTGGATTGGGTTATGAGCCCGTCACCCGGTGATGCCCTTGTCTGTTGTGTAAAAAGGGCGGTACCAGGGACTTCTAAGGTTGGTACTGGTACCGCAAAGACTACACACAGCAATTCATATGTTGTGGCGGTGGTGCCTCCACCTGCCGGCCCGGCCAGAACCGGCGACGCTACACCTTAAGAAACGTATTCATTTCAAAGTTGAAATAAACTTATTGGCCTCGTCACGTGCGCAGAGCCGCATTACCACAACTGGAAGCGCACTCCGCCTCTTTGCTTACCTGTCATCCACAACCGATAGCTGATGGAGTGCGCTTTCATGTTGTGCTCCTGTCTTTTCACCACATCAGGCTCGGTGGATCCTGCTATTCCCCAACAACAAGGATGCGGTTAATCTGAATATCCCCAACAACAAAAATTCTCATGATCCGAGGCACTCGTTAATCCACCGACGAAAAAGAGCACAGTGCTTTAACGTCGCGTTGCAGTATTCAACGGAGATCACCTGGCCTTGTGTCAAATGAGGCTTAATCTCTTCGTTGATCTGCAACCCTCGTTTGGCTGCCAGCTCCAGACGCGCAATCTTTTCGTAAAGCGCTTCTAACTTCTTATCCATTGGCGTTCTCCACTTCACACTGGCGAATCATCCCGGTCTTCATCTGTCCCGGGCGGCTACTTCGTGGTCGTCCTGCCAGTTCGCTGTTTCTTATTGGTACAATATGTACCGCAAGGGTACATTGTCAAGTATAAAAAAACCTGCCGAAGCAGGTTCATTAGGAAACCATTAAGGTTTTGTTCTATATCTTCTTGGTTTTCCGGAAAATATCACGGTACCTATTATTGAGCAGTTACCATTGATTTTGACGTAAGGCTCTGGCCAGTTCGGATTTAGAGCCTTAAGAAACTTTTGACCCCCATCCTCAATTAGACGCTTGAAGGTTGTTTCTCCCGTCTCATGCATCAAAGCGATCACGTCATCGCCATGAACGGCTGCAATCTCTGGATCAACAAAAATCATATCCCCAGGGCGATATTCCGAGATCATGGAATCGCCGATAACTCTGAGAATATATGTCATCGGGCCACAAGGAACAGGGCAAGGGTAAGTCTCTGTACTATTCAAATCTACCTCAGCATAGCCAACTTCGGTCCATGCTCCTGCCTGCACCCAGGATATAACCGGAACCATAGTAATATTTCTATTAGTGTCGGAAACATCAGGATTTTTTGCAACATTAGTAGTTTGATGTTCCTTATCTAGCCATCCTTGCGGGAGATCGAAACACTTTTCGATATGGCGTGCCATTGCGTCACCAATATTTTTGGTAGCACCTTCCCCCATAAACCTGCTCGTTTGGGTCGGTTCGCGATCAATCATGTTGGCAAAATACGAATTTCCACCAACACCATCTCGCAATTTTCTGGCGTTTAAGCGCCGTATCTCTTGGATAGTTTTCATTCTGAAATTACACAGCTTGTACCGGAAAGGTACAAGTACCTTGATGGTTCATTTTATTCGTGTAATATGTACACAGGAGGTACATATTATGAAAGAGTATTGGGACTCTTTAACCAAAGAGCAGCAGAGCAAGCTGGCAGGTAGTGTTGGTTCTACCCCTGGCTACCTGCGTTTGGTGTTCAACGGGTACAAAAAAGCTGGTTTCTCCTTGGCTAAGAAGTTGGAGTCAGCCACTGCTCGGGCTATCACCAAATCAGATCTTCGACCGGATATTTATCCGAAACAGTAACAGGGTATTCCAGTTTTAGTACCACAGAAGTAAGGGGTTAACCGTGGGTATAGAACCTGAATGGAAAGTCGATAAGCAACCATCCTGGCTGGTGGCCGCTATCAAAAAGACCATCACTGAGCTTCCTGGTGGATATGGCGAAGCGGCGGAATGGCTGGGAGTCACTGAAAACGCATTGTTCAACCGCCTGCGTACTGAAGGGGATCAGATTTTCCCACTTGGGTGGGCGATGGTGCTGCAGAGTGCTGGTGGATCAAACCATATCGCTGACGCAGTAGCACGGCATTCGCACGGTGTATTCGTGCCGCTGGCAGAAGTGGAAGAGATTGATAACGGTGATATTCACCAGCGCTTAATGGAATCCATTGAGTGGATCGGCAAGCACTCGCATTACATCCGTAGAGCGACAGCAGACGGCATCATCGATGCGACTGAACGGGCACAGATAGAGGAGAACAGCTATCAGGTTATGACGAAGTGGCAGGAACATTTGACGCTGCTTTTCCGGGTGTTTTGCGCACCAGAAAAGAGTGACGCCCGCGAGTGTGCAGCTCCGGGCGTCGTGGCAGATAAATCTATGTGTATGGAGAAATCCGCATGAGCAATTTAACAGCAATTCCTCGTTTACCGCAACTTCGGTCATTTCCGCTCCCGGACGCCCCGTTGTTCAGGTATGAGCGAATGGTAGCAGGGCGCTGGGTTGCATGTAACCACAGTCGCGCGGCTCTCATTGTGGGGGTATTCAACCGGAGGGCTGCTGCATGGTACAGCAAATGAACCGCTTCGACGCGCCAGCGTCACTGTCAGTATTCAGTTCTGGCCCATTGACCATGGGAAGCCGGGAAATTGCAGAACTTACAGATAAGCAGCATGGCCACGTGTGCCGGGATATCGAGACGATGTTTAAACAGCTCGGCGAGCGCCCCGAGGGGTATATCCAACTTTGGACACACCCCCAGAATGGTCAGCAGTACCGTGAGTATCGCCTTGACCGCGAGCACACTGAATGCCTTATCACAGGTTACAGTGCCGCGCTGCGCATGAGAATAATCCGCCGACTGCGTGAGCTTGAAGAGGGTGGTGCACCGCTACCTCAGACTCTGCCGGAAGCGCTGCGCCTGGCTGCTGATATGGCTGAGCAGAATGCCGAACTGATGAATAAAGTGCAGCAAGACGCGCCGAAAGTCGCATTCGTCGAACATTACGTTGAAGCCGGCGGTGCTAAAAGTCTCCGCGAAACGGCGAAAATCCTCAATATGCCGGAAAAGGCAATGATCGACGCTCTCCTGCGAGACAAGGTGCTGTTCCGTCAGTCCGGCAATCTCCTGCCACATGCACTTCGCCAGCGCGAAGGACTATTCACTGTCAAAACGGGCACTTCTGACTTCGGCCATGCCTACACCCAGACACGTGTCACACCTCGTGGTGTTGAGTGGATTGCCCAGCGCTACGCCTCAGAGCTGATGGGAGGGTGATATGAGCTGCAATCATCAAATTCTCGATCGACATTACCGCGATCACCACGGCATCGTCGTCAACGTTATCAGATACGAGCCAGATACCCAGCGAGTCATCTACCGCCGCCCGGGTTATGAATGGGAGTGCGCGGCACCGTTACTTATTTTCCGTGCCCGATTCAGGAGGATCGACAAGTGAGTGTGAAATTATCCTCCTACGTCTGGGATGGTTGTGCTGCCGCTGGAATGAAGCTTTCCAGCGTGGTCATTATGGCGCGACTGGCTGATTTCAGCAGCGATGAGGGGGTGTGCTGGCCGTCTATAGCGACAATTGCCCGCCAGATTGGAGCAGGGGAAAGTACTGTCAGGACGGCGATAGCGAAGCTTGAAAAAGAAGGTTGGCTAACACGCAAACAGCGTCGCCAGGGCAACCGCAATGCCTCGAACGTCTACCAACTGAATGTCGTGAAACTTCAGGCTGCTGCTCTTTCTCACCTGTCAGAATCTGACACCTCAAATTCTGACGCATCAGATTTTGACCCCTCAAAATTTGAGGCGTCAAAATCCGGTAATTCGGCGGTGTTTGACCCGTCAGAATCTGGCGGGGATCCGTCAGTAAAATCAACTACTGATCCATCAGATAAAAAACCTTATTGTCCGGTTGCGCCGCAACCCGACCCTGAGGTTGTGATCACCGATAACGCCATTCTGGTGTTAACCCACTTAAACCAGGTTAGTGGCTCCCGGTACCAGAAATCAAAGACCTCTCTGGAGAATATCCGAGCCCGGCTGCGGGAGGGGTATACCGTCAGTGACCTGAAGCTGGTTATCGACCTGAAGCATGAGCACTGGAACGGCAACGACGAGCAATACCAGTACATGCGACCTGAAACGCTGTTTGGGCCGAAAAAGTTTGAAGGCTACCTGCAAAGCGGGATCCGCTGGGACAAGAAAGGCCGCCCTCCGCGTGAAAGTTGGGGTGAAAAGAAACATGATCCGATGAAATTTGGTGGGCCGGACAAAGCCATTCCAACTGGCTTTAGGGGAGCGAAACAATGAGCATGAATACTGATAACAAATATTGCCGTGCATTGGCTGAACTCCGCGCAAAACCAGCGCACGAATTGAAAGAGGTTGGGGATCAGTGGCGTACACCAGATCTACTGTTTTGGGGCATAAATTCGATATTTGGCCCGTTGGTTCTGGATCTGTTCGCAGACGACAGCAATGCAAAATGCCCTGCCTGGTATACGGCCGAAGATAACGCGCTGACGCAGGATTGGTCTGAGCGTCTGGCAGAACTCGGTGGCGCCGCGTTTGCTAACCCGCCATACAGCCGCTCTCAGTACCACGAAAAGCAGGCGATCACCGGAATGACACACATCATTAACCACGCTATGGCAATGCGAGAAAAGGGTGGTCGGTACGTTTTTCTCATTAAGTCTGCGACGAGTGAGACGTGGTGGCCGGAAGAGGCAGATCACGTCACATTCATCCGTGGCCGAATTGGTTTCGATCTTCCTACATGGTTCGTGCCGAAAGACGAAAAGCAGCAGCCCACCAGCGCATTTTTTGCTGGCGCTATCGTGGTCTTCGACAAAACATGGCGGGGAGAGCGTTTCAGTTACATCAACCGCACCGATCTGGAGGCCAAAGGCCGCGCTTCGATGTCGCTGGCCCAATTTGCAGTGGGAAGAACGCAAACTGATGCGGCGCCTGATCTGGTCGCTGAGGTAGTGCCTGAGAAATCAGAGGCTGAATTGCCATTAACCCAAAAAGCCATTCTGGAGGCAAGTGGTGTAGAGGCATGGGCCTGTGTTGTCGCAGCGTTCGGCGAGAAAGATGAGTACACCTTCAGCGAGTCAAAGTTTGGTCATACCTGGTCTGCCGACTCTCTGGAAAACCCTGAATTTACCAATGTTTCACCGCTGACGATCGACAGAGCGAGAAAGCTGATCAGCGAGAGCATTCTGGTGGGTGTTAATGCCTGGCTGGACACATTACCCTTTGATAGCGATGACGTGAAACAAGACATGTCAGAGCGGCTTCGCACGGTTGCCGTTGAATCTGCGAAAGAATACGGCATCAACCACAGTGAATTCATAGCGACATTGGAAAGCCTGGATAAAGCCAAATGGTCAAATATCCGGGGGATCCGCGCCCATGTCCGTGAAACGCAGGAATCAAAGGACAAAGCGTTAAACGAATCGCGCGTTTGGCCTCTTGAGGTTGGACTGGTGTTTAACCAGATTGAAGGGGCTGACGCTCTACCTGTTTCACAACAGAACAAGCTGAAAGCCAATATCAACCAGC
>NZ_JACASJ010000209.1:0-3229 GCF_013391025.1 Enterobacter sp. SECR19-1250
AATCAGCGAGTCAGCTTGGGAAGAAATGACCTGCTTATTCGCACCTTCCCTAAGCAAACCCCGCGCCCTGACGTGGGGTTTTATCTATTTGCCTGTTATTGCTTTTTCACTTCACCCAATAGAATTGAACCATATGATGCATGGATTAGCCTGTTAATCCAGTGAGCGTCTTGCGTTTTGCCCTACGATAAATAATGCAATTCCTTGATATTAATGCCGATTGTAGGCCGGGTAAGCGCAGCGCCACCCGGCAAGAAAGACGGCTTAAGGGCATTGGGCGCACTACGCGGGATGCTGTCAGTCACGACTGGAAAAGGTAGGTATGGACTGGAATACCGGGCAATCCGTACACAGTACCGTATTTGACGACAATATCTGCGGCAACGGCGTTCTCATTCTTTTTTATTATGTAACCGTTGATGCCGTATCAGAGTGCGAAGAAACAGGAAAAACAGCGCACCGAGCGCGCACCAGAATACGCCACTCAGCAACCAGGCCAGCTCCTGCCAGAGGCTTCGCGTGGACACGAAAAGCAACCGCATCAGCACCAGACACAGCGGTGCCGCCAGCATTGCCCCTAACAGCGGCTTAACAACCTCGCCTTCACGCGAGAGAAAACTCGCGGCCACGCCAGGCAGAATGAAAAAGAGCAGTCCCAGTTCCGGATGCCCGGAGGCTCTGAATGCCCCCTTAACATTAAACGCTAATGACATACAGACAACGGTGAACAGTAAGAAACAGCTTATCGCCCCTGCCCATTTTCCTTTAATGTTCAAATTATCCTCCTGACTTCTCTATCAAATAAAGTTTCGTCGCGTGGACACCCGATCGGATAAAGTTATGCGGCAATCCTTGCCAAAACCCGCATACGGTTATGCGATAATGAGTAGCCGTTGGTAGCTAATGCGATTAAACTATCCAGCTGCTATTGTCTTAGGGAATTTTTTTGGCCGCAGGGAGTGTAGAAGTATTCCCTGGCACTGAAAACAGTAGCCCAAAATGTCCTTTCATTCAACAACTTACTGGTAAACAAGAAGTTAGCCTCCGTGAATATAAACGTCGCAGACTTGTTAAATGGGAATTACATCCTGTTATTATTTGTGGTACTGGCGCTGGGCCTTTGCCTGGGTAAATTGCGCCTGGGTTCAGTACAACTTGGTAATTCCATTGGCGTTTTAGTCGTCTCCTTATTATTAGGTCAGCAGCATTTCAGCATTAACACAGACGCGCTTAACTTAGGTTTTATGCTGTTTATTTTTTGTGTTGGTGTGGAAGCGGGTCCTAACTTTTTTTCCATTTTCTTCCGCGACGGCAAAAATTATCTGATGCTGGCGCTGGTGATGGTCGGCAGTGCGCTGCTGATCGCGTTAGGGCTGGGTAAACTGTTTGGCTGGGATATCGGGTTAACGGCCGGTATGCTGGCAGGCTCCATGACCTCGACGCCGGTTCTGGTGGGTGCAGGCGATACCCTGCGCCATTCCGGTATGGCCGGGGCACAGCTTTCTACCGCACTCGATCACCTGAGCCTGGGCTATGCCCTGACCTATCTGATTGGTCTGGTGAGCCTGATTGTAGGCGCACGCTATCTGCCGAAACTGCAGCATCAGGATCTGCAGACCAGCGCCCAGCAAATCGCCCGCGAGCGTGGTCTGGACACGGACTCCAAACGAAAAGTCTATCTTCCGGTGATCCGCGCTTATCGCGTCGGGCCAGAGCTGGTCGCCTGGGCGGACGGTAAAAATCTGCGCGAGCTGGGAATTTACCGCCAGACGGGTTGCTATATCGAACGTATCCGCCGTAACGGCATCCTGGCGAACCCGGACGGCGACGCGGTACTGCAGATGGGCGACGACATCGCCCTGGTGGGTTACCCGGATGCCCACGCGCGGCTGGACCCAAGCTTCCGTAACGGTAAAGAGGTATTCGACCGCGACCTGCTCGACATGCGTATCGTCACCGAAGAGATTGTGGTGAAAAACCACAACGCCGTCGGCCGTCGTCTGGCGCAACTGAAACTGACCGACCACGGATGCTTCCTGAACCGCGTGATCCGCAGCCAGATTGAGATGCCTATCGACGATAATGTCGTCCTGAATAAAGGTGACGTGTTGCAGGTCAGCGGCGACGCACGCCGCGTGAAAACCGTCGCCGACCGTATCGGCTTTATCTCCATTCACAGCCAGGTCACCGACCTGCTGGCCTTCTGCGCCTTCTTTATTGTTGGCCTGATGATTGGGATGATCACTTTCCAGTTCAGCAACTTTAGCTTTGGCATCGGTAACGCCGCCGGGCTGCTGTTTGCCGGGATCATGCTGGGCTTCCTGCGAGCGAACCACCCAACCTTCGGCTACATTCCGCAGGGCGCGCTGAACATGGTGAAAGAGTTCGGTCTGATGGTCTTTATGGCGGGTGTCGGCTTAAGCGCCGGTAGCGGCATTGGCCACAGCCTGGGCGCCGTCGGCTGGCAAATGTTGGTTTCCGGACTTATCGTCAGCCTGGTACCGGTGGTGATCTGTTTCCTGTTCGGCGCCTACGTGCTGCGCATGAACCGCGCCCTGCTCTTCGGAGCCATGATGGGTGCGCGTACCTGTGCGCCAGCTATGGAAATCATCAGCGATACCGCCCGTAGCAACATCCCGGCGCTGGGTTATGCGGGCACCTACGCTATCGCTAACGTACTGCTTACGCTGGCAGGTACGCTGATCATCATCATCTGGCCTGGACTCGGATAACTCTTAACTTTGCGCATAACGAAAAAATTTTCGTTATGCGCAGAACTTTTTTATCAGGGGGCAGTCATAACTAGTGCCACTGCTTTTCTTTGATGTCCCCAATTTGTGGAGCCCATCAACCCCGCCGTTTTGGTTCAAGGTTGATGGGTTTTTTGTTGCCTGCTATTATAACCCCTTCGAATCAATCAGTTAGGAACTAAGAGTTGCGACTGTAGCGGCAAAGTGGCAACAGCGCTCTACTTCATGTTCTTTAGGCCTGTATAATGTCATCAAAAAATCAATCCCAGTATTTTTCAATTGCTGTATACATTCCTGATGAGTTGAAGCAGACTTTCTTAGCAGAATGCACTATTGTCGGTATTGACGCCAAAAGAGTACAATGTTTCTCCGCCAATCCAAGCATCCGTGAATATCTGAGCATTTTAGTTGAACGTGGACAGAAGTTTGGGAAGGTGCGAACAAGTTCCTGATATGAGATCATCATATTCATCCGGAGC
>NZ_JACASJ010000210.1:0-3216 GCF_013391025.1 Enterobacter sp. SECR19-1250
CAACCCGCTACGGGGGAGACTTACCCGAAATCTGATTTATTCAACAAAGCCGGGCGCCAGCTGACTGACGACCCGAAAGCGGTGGCGAAAATGCTCAGGCGCGACGGTCTCGCATCCGACATCAAAATCGGTGAGCTGCCGCTTATTAAGGACTCGGAGATCCAGAACTTCTGTCTGCACGGTACCGTCGGGGCCGGTAAATCAGAAGTTATCCGCCGTCTGATGAACTACGCCCGCCAGCGTGGCGATATGGTCATCGTGTATGACCGCTCCTGTGAGTTCGTCAAAAGCTACTATGATCCGGCCACAGATAAAATCCTTAACCCGCTGGATGCGCGCTGCGCTGCATGGGACCTGTGGCGGGAGTGCCTGACGCAGCCTGACTTCGACAACGTTTCCAACACGCTTATTCCTATGGGCACGAAGGAAGACCCCTTCTGGCAGGGGTCGGGACGTACCATCTTTGCCGAAGCCGCATATCTGATGCGCAACGACAAGGACCGCAGCTACAGCAAGCTGGTCGACACGCTGCTTTCCATCAAGATTGAGAAGCTGCGCTCGTACCTGAAAAACTCCCCGGCGGCGAACCTGGTGGAAGAGAAAATCGAGAAAACGGCCATCTCCATCCGCGCCGTGCTGACCAACTACGTCAAGGCTATCCGCTACCTGCAGGGCATCGAAAATAACGGCGAGTCATTCACCATACGCGACTGGATGCGCGGCGTTCGTGAGGATGGTAAAAACGGCTGGCTGTTTATCTCCTCCAATGCTGACACCCACGCTTCCCTCAAGCCGGTTATCTCCATGTGGTTGTCCATCGCCATTCGCGGGCTGCTGGCGATGGGGGAAAACCGTAACCGCCGCGTGTGGATCTTCGCCGACGAGCTGCCTACCCTGCACAAGCTGCCGGACCTGGTTGAGATCCTGCCGGAGGCGCGTAAGTTTGGCGGCTGCTACGTCATTGGCATTCAGTCCTACGCCCAGCTGGAAGATATTTACGGGCAGAAGCCGGCGGAAACGCTGTTCGACGTGCTGAACACCCGTGCCTTCTTCCGCTCGCCGTCGCGCAATATCGCCGAGTTCGCCGCTGGCGAAATCGGTGAAAAAGAAATCCTCAAGGCGTCCGAGCAGTATTCCTACGGTGTGGACCCGGTACGCGACGGTACCTCGGTCGGCAAGGACATGGAGCGCGTCACCCTGGTGAGTTACTCCGACGTCCAGACGTTGCCGGATCTCTCCTGCTACGTCACGCTTCCCGGACCTTATCCTGCCGTGAAAATGGCGCTGAAGTATCAGCAGCGTCCAAAGGTGGCACCGGAATTCATTCCGCGCACCATCGACGGGAAAGCGGAGGAACGCCTGAATGCCGCGCTGGCTGCACGTGAACATGAATCCCGCAGCATCGCCATGCTCTTTGAACCGGATGCCGAAGTTGTCGCGCCAGAGGGCGGTGCGGAGAATGCTGGTCAGCCACAGCAGCCACAGCAGCCACAGCAGCCACAGCAGCCACAGCAACTGACGCCCGCGCCCCGCGCTGCAGACGCGGCATCCGTAGCAGGTGCGGCAGGCGCCGGCGGTGTGGAGCCTGAGCTGAAGACAAAGGCGGAAGAGGCAGAGCAGCTGCCGCCCGGCATCAGTGAAAGCGGTGAAGTAGTGGATATGGCGGCATGGGAGGCGTGGCAGGCGGAGCAGGACGAACTGTCTCCTCAGGAGAGGCAGCGTCGTGAAGAAGTGAACATCAACGTTCACCGGGCGCCTGAAAAGGATCTTGAGCCGGGAGGATACATCTGATGATGAGCATCGGATCGGTAAAATCCGCCGGCAGCGCGGGCAATTATTACACCGACAAGGACAACTACTACGTTATCGGTAGTATGGGCGAGCGCTGGGCCGGAAAAGGGGCTGAAGCGCTGGGGCTCAGCGGCGGGGTGGACCAGAAGGTCTTTACGAAGGTTCTGGAGGGACGCCTGCCGGACGGCAGCGACCTCAGCCGGACTCAGGACGGGGCGAACAAACACCGTCCGGGCTACGACTTCACCTTCTCTGCGCCCAAAAGTGTCTCCGTGATGGCCATGCTGGGAGGCGACAAGCGTCTTATTGAGGCACACAACCGCGCGGTGGAGACCGCCATTAAGCAGATAGAGGCAATGGCCTCCACGCGGGTTATGACGGAGGGCAGGAGCGAGACGCAGCTGACCGGCAACCTGGTGATGGCGCTGTTTAACCACGATAC
Organism: Enterobacter sp. SECR19-1250; assembly: GCF_013391025.1. Taxonomy (NCBI): domain Bacteria; kingdom Pseudomonadati; phylum Pseudomonadota; class Gammaproteobacteria; order Enterobacterales; family Enterobacteriaceae; genus Enterobacter; species Enterobacter sp. SECR19-1250. Next base: position 2,234 of record NZ_JACASJ010000210.1, read on the forward strand.
CAGCCGCGACCAGGAGCCGCAGCTGCACACCCACGCGGTGGTGGCCAATGCCACTCAGCATGGCGATGAGTGGCGAACGCTCAGCAGCGACAAAGTGGGTAAAACCGGGTTTATTGAGAATATCTACGCCAACCAGATTGCCTTTGGCCGCCTGTATCGTGCCGCGCTGAAGGATGACGTCGCGGCGATGGGCTATGAGACTGAGACGGTCGGCAAACACGGCATGTGGGAGCTGAAGGGCGTACCGACGGAGCCGTATTCCAGCCGCAGCAGGACCATCAGCGAGGCGGTCGGGGATGACGCGTCCCTGAAGTCCCGCGACGTGGCGGCGCTCGATACCCGCCAGTCGAAGCAGAAGGTTGACCCCGAACAGCGCATGGCCGAGTGGATGCAGACCCTGAAAGAGACGGGGTTTGACATTAAAGCCTACCGTGAGGCGGCAGACCTGCGGGTTGTGCAGGGGAATATTCCCGCAACGACGCCTGAAGCCATTGATATTAACAGCAGCGTCGGGCAGGCCATCGCGATGCTGAGCGACCGGCGGGCGCGGTTCACGTATTCCGAACTGCTGGCCACCACCCTCGGGCAGCTGCCCGCGCGGTCGGGCATGGTGGAGATGGCGCGTGACGGCATCGATGCGGCGATAAAAAATGAGCAGCTCATCCCGCTGGATAAAGAGAAGGGGCTGTTTACCTCGAACATCCACGTGCTGGATGAGCTGTCGGTGTCGGCGATGACCCGCGATTTACAGCGGACGGGGCAGGCCGACATTTTTCCGGATAAAAGCGTGCCCCGCAGCCGGTCATACAGCGATGCCGTGAGTGTCCTGGCCCAGGACCGTCCGCCGGTGGCGATCATTTCGGGTCAGGGCGGGGCGGCCGGCCAGCGTGAGCGCGTGGCGGAGCTGACGATGATGGCGCGCGAACAGGGGGTCGGTTCCGGCTGAGGGCGAAATGACACCCTAAGCTTTCGGTTCCTTGGGC
>NZ_JACASJ010000212.1:0-3177 GCF_013391025.1 Enterobacter sp. SECR19-1250
AGATGCGTGATCTGATCCTTCAACTCAGCAAAAGTTCGATTTATTCAACAAAGCCATGTAGTTTGTTAGAATGCTGCCGCCTTTAACATCCAATTGGAACGCTAGCGGAGTATATAATGCCAAGTTCAGGCCCATTATGGCAACTAATGAAATATGGGTTAGTTGGGATAGTCAATACACTAATTACGGCAGTTGTAATTTTCCTGCTAATGCATTTGGGTCTTGGCATTTATCTGTCCAATGCGATGGGTTATGTTGTAGGTATTGTTTTCAGCTTCATAGCAAACACAATATTTACATTTACGCAACCAATTAGCATCAATAGACTAATAAAATTTTTATGTGTTTGCTTCATTTGTTATGTGGCAAATATCATTGTCATAAAAATATTTTTCGTTTTTATGCCAGAAAAAATATATTCAGCACAAATCCTTGGGATGTTCACATACACTATCACAGGTTTTATTTTAAACAAGTTCTGGGCGATGAAATGACAACCTCAACTGATATAAAAAGCACTCCTTCTTTAGCTATTGTGGTACCTTGCTATAATGAACAAGAGGCTTTTCCTTTCTGTCTCGAAAAGCTTTCGAATGTACTAAATTCATTGATAGCCAGAAATAAAATTAACAACAATAGTTATCTTTTGTTTGTCGATGATGGTAGTCGTGACAATACTTGGGCACAAATTAAAGATGCCTCGACCGCTTATCACTATGTGCGAGGAATAAAATTATCAAGAAATAAAGGACATCAAATTGCCTTAATGGCAGGGTTACGCTCGGTCGATACAGACGTAACCATTAGCATCGATGCGGATCTACAAGATGATGTAAATTGCATCGAAAAAATGATTGACGCTTACAGCCAGGGATATGACATAGTATACGGCGTAAGATGTAATCGAGATAGTGACACTTTTTTTAAACGTACAACAGCTAATGCATTTTACGCAATAATGTCCCACATGGGTGTAAATCAAACTCCAAATCATGCAGATTATCGATTATTAAGTAATCGTGCGTTGGAGGCTCTTAAACAATATAAAGAGCAAAATATATATTTACGTGGATTAGTGCCTCTTGTGGGATACCCCTCGATCGAGGTGCAATATAGCCGTGAAGAAAGAATTGCAGGTGAATCAAAATATCCAATAAAAAAAATGCTTGCGCTGGCTCTCGAGGGAATTACCTCATTATCAGTTACACCGTTACGAATTATAGCTATGACAGGTTTTATAACTTGCATCATATCTACCATCGCTGCGATTTATGCTTTAATTCAAAAAACAACAGGTACTACAGTTGAGGGATGGACATCAGTCATGATCGCTATATTCTTTCTTGGCGGTGTGCAAATGCTTTCTTTAGGTATTATAGGAGAATATGTCGGGAAAATTTATATAGAGACGAAAAATAGACCTAAATATTTCATTGATGAAAGCGTAGGTAATGATAGCAATGGAAAATAATATGCAAAACCTGATCAATTCTTTAGCAGAGGGAAATAAAAAAAACGTTTACATTTTTTATTTCTTTCTGATTATGTTAACATTTTCACCGGTAATTTTCTTTTCATATGCATTTTCAGACGACTGGTCAACATTCTTTGATGCTATAACAAGAAACGGTTCTTCGTTTCAGTGGGATGTTCAATCTGGTCGTCCCGTTTATGCTGTGTTCCGTTACTATGGACAAATGTTAATTAATGATATTTCTTCATTTTCGTATTTGCGTCTTTTTAATATATTAAGTCTGGTTGTCTTAAGTAGTTTTATTTACAACTTCATAGACAGCAGAAAAATATTTGATAACCCCGTATTCAAAGTAATATTTCCGCTGTTAATTTGCTTACTCCCTGCGTTTCAAGTTTATGCTTCATGGGCAACATGTTTCCCTTTCACTATTTCAGTATTGCTGGCAGGTATTAGTTATAATAAATGTTTCCCACATTCGAAGCAGCGATCGTCATTGCCAGAAAAATTAGCATCCATTGTTGTTTTATGGGTGGCATTTGCAATATATCAACCGACAGCAATTACATTCTTATTCTTTTTTATGCTTGATAGTTGTATAAAAAAAGAAAGTAGTTTAACTGTGAAAAAAGTTGCGACATGTTTTATCATTTTAGTTATCGGTGTTGCAGGCAGTTTTATAATGTCAAAAGTACTTCCTGTCTGGCTATATGGGGAATCATTATCGAGATCCGAGTTAACCGCAGATATCGGTGGAAAGATGAAATGGTTCATAAATGAATCACTAATAAACGCTGTAAATAACTATAACATACAACCAGTAAAAATATATTCTTGGTTCTCCTCGCTTGCAATTTTAATCGGCTTATACACTATTTTAGTGGGAAAATCAGGCAGATGGAAAACGTTCATAGTCATAGCGATCGGGATAGGTTCCTACGCTCCAAATTTAGCGACAAAAGAGAATTGGGCAGCATTCCGCTCGTTAGTGGCCTTAGAACTTATTATATCAACTCTATTTCTCATTGGCATAAATAGCCTTGTCAGTAGAATTTTTAAGCAAGCATTTGTCTGGCCTCTTATCACTTTAACAATTATGATAATAGCTCAGTATAATATTATAAATGGATTTATTATTCCTCAACGCTCTGAAATTCAGGCACTTGCTGCGGAAATAACTAATAAAATACCTAAGAATTACACAGGAAAATTAATGTTCGATCTCACAGATCCTGCTTACAATGCCTTTACAAAAACACAGAGATATGATGAGTTTGGGAATATTTCATTAGCAGCGCCCTGGGCGCTCAAAGGTATGGCTGAAGAGATCAGAATTATGAAAGGATTTAATTTCAAACTATCTAACAACGTTATAATTTCTGAGACCAATCGATGTATTGATGATTGTATGGTTATCAAAACGTCAGATGCAATGCGAAGGTCAACGATAAATTATTAGTAATTTCTGTGCCGCCCTCATTTTTTATGGGGGCGCTATTACAGTAATCATAAAATACGCATTTAAATACTAGTCTTTGCTTGAGAGTAGTTTAAGAAACTTTGTTTGAATAGTCTTTAGTTCTTCATTGTAATTTTCGAGAATTTTATTATCTGCTTTAATAGCTAAATTCTCCCTATTCATAGAGGCTTTGGGCTTTGTTGAATAAATCAGATTTCGGGTAAGTCTCCCCCGTAGCGGGTTG
>NZ_JACASJ010000213.1:0-3135 GCF_013391025.1 Enterobacter sp. SECR19-1250
ACGAATCACCCGGACACGCTGCATTATTGCGAGTCGGTGTTTGACGTTGACCCAATCGCAGCCACCAGCGGTAAACCTGTCGGGCTGGCCTGGTTTAGCCCTGATTGTCGTCATTTCTCCAAAGCGAAAGGTGCGAAGCCGGTTAAGAAAGAAATTCGCGGTCTGGCTTGGATAGTCCTTCGTTGGGCTCTGGCGGTACGTCCCCGCGTCATGATGCTGGAGAACGTCGAAGAATTTAAGACATGGGGACCTCTGCTGGATGAAGAATTACGCCCGGATCCAGAGCGTGCAGGTGAAACGTTCGAGGCATTTGTCGGCATGCTGTCTACGGGGATCGCGGCGAATCATCCTGCATTGGCTGAAGTTTGTGAATTCCTTGCCATTGAGCCACACGGCCAGCAGGCGCAACAGCTGATCGCCGGGCTTGGCTATGAGGTTGATTATCGTGAGCTGCGCGCTTGCGACTTCGGCGCACCGACCATCAGAAAGCGTTTCTTCATGGTCATGCGCTGTGACGGTCGCCAGATTCAGTGGCCTGAAGCGACCCATGGTGATCCGAAATCATTGGAGGTACAGAGCGGCAAGCTGGCGCCATGGCGTACCGCTGCGGAGTGCATTGACTGGAATATCCCGGCTCTGTCCATCTTCGACCGCAAAAAGCCACTGGCGGAAAATACGCTTAAGAGGATCGCCCGCGGCATCCAGCGCTTCGTGATCGAGAGTGCATCACCATTCATTGTGAAGTGCAACCACACGACCTCTAAAGGTAGTTACGACTGTTTTCGTGGGCAGGATTTGAAGGCTCCTCTGCAGACCATCACGAAAACCCACGGGTATGCACTGGCGGTACCGCACCTTACAAAATTCCGTACAGGCGCAACCGGACAACCAGTTACTGAGCCGGTCCCAACCGTCACCGCCGGTACGTCGGCGCGCCCGGGTGGGAATGGGCATGCCCTCGGCGTAGTAGAGGCTTCTATCACTCCGTTCCTGGCTGGCAACGGCGGCAGTGAGTACCAGGCAAAGCCGCGCCCGCTGGATAAACCCGCGCACACCATCCTGAAGCAGTCCCGTGCATGCGTTGTTGCGCCGGTTATCGCCCGTCAGTTTGGTGCCAGTGTTGGGCACCGCGCTGACGAACCGAGCGCGACGATTACTGCTGGTGGCGGTGGTAAATCACAGCTGGTAACGCCAACACTGATCCAGATGGGCTATGGCGAACGCCCAGGGCAACAGCCGCGCATCCTCCAGCTGGATAACCCGCTTGGAACCGTCACCGCCGGCGGTAATAAGTTTGCGACGGTCAGTGCGTTTCTGGCGAAGCACTATGGCGGCAATTACACGGGGCCGGGTGTGAGCCTGGATGAACCAGCACACTCCGTTACTACTGTTGATCATCATGCGGTTGTTGCGTCTCACCTTGTGAAATTGCGGGGAACTTGCCGTGATGGACAATCTCTCGATAATCCAATGCCTACGGTAACAGCTGGTGGTCAACATGTTGGGGAGGTCCGCACTTTCCTGGAAGCTTACTGTGGAAAAAATGATGAGGACTGGCTGGTAACGATAGATGGGGTGAAATACCAGATCGTCGATATCGGCATGAGAATGTTACAGCCACATGAGCTTTATCGGGCTCAGGGATTCCCGGCAGGTTACATCATCGATCAGGATTATCGCGGCAAACGCTATGCAAAAGATAAGCAGGTTGCCCGTTGCGGTAATGCAGTACCTCCGCCTTTTGCTGAGGCGCTGGTGCGGGCAAATCTTCCTGAAATGTGCTCAGAGCAGCGGGAGGTGGCGTGAGAGCATTACTTAAGCCCGACATCGCTCGCAGTCTGGGTGTTGTCTTATTGAAGCCAGGCAGCGAACTGATGAGCCTCTTTCTCCAGGGGCGCATTCTGATCGAGCCAGAACCAAAATCAATGTCACACCTGCCTTCGGGCAGGGTGCCTGATGCCCGGCAGCCACTTGCAGAAGATAAATCCCTCGAGTCTTTTTTCACTGATGAGCGAGTTATCAAAGCTGCTGGTGGCATGCCTGCTCTGGAGGCATGGTTACGCCGCAGGTATCAGCATTGCCAGTGGCCACACTCCGATTATCACCATGCTGAACTGGTCACAATGCAGTTTGAGCCCGGTGCAATGCTTCTATGCTGGCATTGTGATAATGAATTGCGGGACCAGTCTACAGAGCGACTATCGGCGCTGGCACGTAAGAATGTCATTGAGTGGGTTGTAGATTCGATATTGATGTCACTCCGGGCTGGTAAAGATCGTGAGCTTTCTGTCGCAGAACTGTGCTGGTGGGCCGTGTATGCCGGTGTGGCAGATGCCATTCCGGAAGGTCTGGCTGCCAGGGCGCTGAGGCTACCGTATGAGCCATTCCCTACCGTCTACAAAGAAAGCAGCATTATTGCCGCAGACAACAGGCCAACCGTTGCCCTGCAGGGGAGGCTCAATACTGCAGGGGCATTTAAAAGATGCAGGTCGGGAGCAAACCAGCAGGAGACACAGGAACAACATCCGAAGGTATTAGCGCTACGTGCGGATCCAGAGTCACCAGAATCTTTTATGCTCAGGCCAAAGCGTCGGCGTTGGACCTGCGAGGACTACACCCGGTGGGTTAAAGCTCAGCCTTGCTCTGGTTGCAGAAGACCTGCAGACGATCCCCACCACATTATCGGAAATGGGATGGGCGGTACCGCCACCAAGGCCCACGATCTCTTCGTGTTCCCTCTGTGCAGAGAGTGTCACGACGAGCTTCATGCCGATGTAGCGGCGTTCGAGAAGAAACACGGCTCGCAGCTGCAGCTGCTGTTCCGGTTTCTGGATTGGGCGCTGGCAGTCGGCGTAATAGTAAATAAGTAAGTGTATGGAGTTGAGAATGACACCGCAGCAACGTCGTAAGTATCTTAATGCCTTTACCACAGTGGCGAACGCCACTCATAAGCGCTATCTGGGGAAGTCCGTATTACTTACAGGTATTCAGGCTGGCTGGATCAAATCACTCCTTTGTGTATGGGGTGATGGGGTGCGTGGTGATACTGCACCACGTAAACCAACAGGGCATTCGTGTTGGAACCGTCATTCCGCAGCTAATTCCAGAATTTAAATAGCGTGATCTGGCGATCAG
>NZ_JACASJ010000214.1:0-3095 GCF_013391025.1 Enterobacter sp. SECR19-1250
CCCAGACCTATGTGCCTCGTGTTTAACTGTCCAACTTTTTGGGGTCAGTACACCGCCGGGGTTTTCTCCTCCTGGATTCTCACCCCCCGGGTTTTCACCGCCCGGGTTTTCACCTCCAGGATTCTCGCCGCCGGTCTCTTTCTGCGCGATGGTCAGATCGACGGCGTCGGTGCTCTGCTTAAGCGCCACGTCCGGGAAGGCGGATTTGGAAATCGCTCCGGCGAACTGGCCGTCAATACCCCCGTTCGAGGTTAAAATGCGATAGCTTTGGCCCGTTTTGTAGCTGGTTTGCGGATCCAGCGCGGTGACCTGTACCTTAGCCTGATTGCTGATGGTGGTTTTGCCCGATACCAGCAGTTGGTCACTGCGGCCATCTCCCGCGATATCAACGTCATAGAAGGATTCGCCGATAAAGTTCAGATAACGTTTCAGCGTCAGCGTGCCGATATCGCCATCCCCTGGTGAGATATGCCCGCCGGACAGGATCTCAGTCTGGCCCAACGTGCCGTTCCCCCCCAGCGTGCCACCGGCCTTGATTGACGCGGCGCTACTGTAACCTTGTCCGTTGTTAACGTCGGATCCTGCCGTTGCGTTGAGGATCAGCGTACCGCCGTTCTCGGCGCTAAGGGTCTGAATCTCAAAAATATCGTCTTCTGGCTGGGTGTTGATGTTGCTGGCAATAATGACTTTGCCACCGCGCGCGGTCACGTTCGCCTGAAGCGCTGAAAGATCGCCGTTCAGCGTTGTCTGCCCGGAGGTATTTATCACCTCACCTTCGCCGCTCATCTTGTTGCTGAAGATGTAATTTTCGTCGGTATGGTTGAAATAGACATAACTGCCGAATAGCCCGCCACGCAGGCTGATTGCCGTCTTCGCATCGAGGGTACCCGCGCCGCCTGCCGTACCAAGCGTTGGCTCAGTTATACCCGTGCCGGTGTCCATGTTGCCGCGGCTGCCGATGATGAGCGCCCCCCGGTTCGAACCGGAGCCCGATGTCCCTACAATCAGCGCATTGCTGCCTGCGGAAAATGAACCACCGTCAATAACCGACAGCACGCCATTGCCATAATCGCCCACGCTAACGCTGCTGTCGCTGGTAAAGCGCGAGTCTTTGCCCGCAATAACCAGCTCGGCGGTTTTTCCGGCCCCGGAGACGCCCGCCACCTGCACGCCGCCAACGTTAACCGCTCCGCCGTTCAGCACGTCCAGGTCGCCATTAAGCGTCAGCGTACGGCCAACATTCCACTGTGAGCCGCTCCCCGTGACGGTGGCTTTCGGGCTCAGTGTGTCGGTTTCATCTGGCCCGGTACCATTGCCGATGCGCGCATCGTAGGTGGTATTGAGCGCGGCGCCGTCCTCAATCGCCAGCGTGGAGCGTGCGCCCAGATCGGTACCTACGCTAAGGAAATTACTGGTTACGCGAGATCCGGCGCCCGTGGCGATAAGGTGGCTGTCGTAGCCGCGGGTGGTGCCGACAACGATCTCTTTTGCGCTCGCCAGCGCGCCCTGTTCGACTCGCAGGGTGCCGAGGCCAAGATTCAGGTCGCCGCGCAAGACGTACTGATCGTTCACCGCGTTAAGCTCAGCGTTTGGCCCACGGACTGTGACCACGCTTTCATAAATTTGGCCGTCGAACAGCCGACCGATATTGATGTTATAGGCGGTGATTTTGCCATAATCGATCAGCAGGTTTCCGCGTTGATTGCGTCCAACGTAAACGTCTCCGGTGTAACCCAGCGTTTCGGTAATACGCGAGTCGCCATCTAAAATGGCATCGGCTGCACGCGCGAAATTGGCAGGTGAAAGCAGTAACAGCGGCGCGGAAAATAGAGCGAGGTAAAGCCTGGAAAGCGGCGTCTTTACCGCTAAAGAATGCGATGTAGAGTTATTCACAGGGTATCTCCGTACTCATTAGCGTGATGTCTGGAAAATCGGTTTTATATGAAAAATGCGATACGACAGAAAAAGTAAAAGGCGTAATATGTGTACGCCTTTTGATGTGAAGTTAATTATTTATGGGTGACCACAGGTGTACAGGTTGGCGCGCTCAGCGTCGGGGCGGATCCTAAAATCCCTGGCATCATCATCGATGAGCAATCGAAAATACGCCCTTTTTCCGTCGTAGCGCGATAAGACAGCTTTTGCCCTCCCAGTGCATCCGGTTGGGCGCCATTAACATTGGTCACGGTTATTTCATCCGATGAGCCCAGCCCCAGCATTTTAGCGGTTTCCGCCTGCAGAAGTGGAATGGCCTGATCGGTTTTTAGCGTGGAACAACCAGCTAGCATCAACGTAACGGTTAAAAAGAGTAGTGGTTTTTTCATAAATTATCCTTTATATCCAATCAGTTAATTTCGCTGATTGTATTTATGTTTTCTATTACTCAAATCTGCGAATAATATATTTCCCTTTCCTAATCGAAAAAACCCTCCTAAAGTAGGGTGGGTAGATAATAATTCATCCGTACTCACTAATATGCGAAGGTAAAAGGAGGATCCTTTGGGGCAGAATTATGCGTTGGTCGTTGATGACCATCCATTGGTAGCAAGCGGTATCGCCAATTTTCTGATTACACATTGCCGATTTAAGCAGGCGAGTGTGGTGACGAATGAGGATGATTGCTACCGTCAAATTAGGGATAATGGCCCGCCACGTTTGCTGGTAATCGATTTTTGGCTCTCGTCCGGTACCGCGTTGAAATTACTCAAAGAAGTAAAACAACTTTACCCACAGGTAAGGCTCCTGGTGGTTAGTGGGGATGACAATAACGATATCTGGCAGAAAGTTCACGCCGCCGGGGGGCACGGTTTCGTATTGAAAAGCGAGCCACCTGAAATGTTTTCACGGGCCGTTTTTGCCCTCACTGATAATCTCACCTGGTTTCCTGAGGGAAACGAATTTTCCGTTGAGTCGAATAATGAGAAGTTAAGTAAATTTAACTTAACGCCGCGACAAATAGACGTGTTAAATATGATTATGCGTGGCCTGCCAAATAAAAGAATTGCCGCGCAACTTTCTATTTCTGAGCCTACAGTCAAAGAGCGGCTTTGTTGAATAAATCAGATTTCGGGTAAGTCTCCCCCGTAGCGGGTTGT
>NZ_JACASJ010000215.1:0-2972 GCF_013391025.1 Enterobacter sp. SECR19-1250
ACGACACAGAGCTAACGCTTAGGGTGTCATTTCGCCCTCAGCCGGAACCGACCCCCAAATGACGGAGCGCACATGCTCTCAATATCTGCAAACGAGCTTGCAGTCGATGGCGCCAGCTCGCATTTCACCGCCGTCGGCTCACGCTAACTGCAAATGATGGCTTATATCGGCAAGCCCGCCGCCAGCATGCGCTCGCGGATCTCGGCCGTGTGCTTTGGTTCGAGTTGGTTGTTGAGCATCGCGCGAATCTCGGCCGACTTGGCGTCGAACTGTTCGGTCATGGGGGACCGCAAGGATTCCTACGTAAATGAGTTTAGCATTTCATTTCTCCCAGAATAAGCGGTGATGACGCGCCATTCAGCAATGTTTCAAATGTTGGTTCTAGTTACCGCACTACCGCCTGCCGGTTAGAGCAAGTTTTTTCGGGGTTGCCGTCCGGATCGCGGCAACAGGCTTGCGTGCAACCGGGGTGGGCGCGCGTATGGCAACAGGCTGCGTGTTGCCACTTCGCGTTGCCTGTGCACCGGAGACCAGTTTGAAACTGTCGACCAGCTGGGCCAGTTTTCCTGCCTGGCTTTGCATTTCCTCGGCAGCGGCTGCCGCTTGTTCGACCAGCGCCGCATTTTGCTGCGTCACCTCGTCCATCTGCGTGATCGCTTGATTGACTTGTTCGATTCCTTCGCTTTGTTCCTGGCTGGCCAAGGTGATGTCGCTCATGTAGCCGGCAACCTGTTTGACTTGTGTGACGATCTCATCCATCGTCTTGCCGGCATCGTCGACCAGCTTGCTGCCAGCCTCGACTCTCTCGACCGAGTCGCTGATCAGGGACTTGATTTCTTTGGCGGCGCCTGCCGAGCGTTGTGCAAGATTGCGCACTTCGGCGGCTACCACCGCGAAGCCGCGGCCCTGTTCGCCGGCGCGCGCGGCCTCGACTGCTGCGTTCAAGGCCAGGATGTTGGTCTGGAACGCGATGCCGTCGATGACGCCGATGATATCGACGATCTTGCGGGAGCTTTCCTTGATTGACCCCATCGTGCCGACCACCTGGCCGACCGCCTGGCCGCCTTTTATCGCAGTTTCGGATGCAGACGCAACCAGTCGGTTTGCCTCGCGTGCATTGTCGGCGTTCTGTTTCACGGTGCTGGTCAGTTCTTCCATCGAGGAAGCGGTTTCCTCCAGTGAGCTAGCCTGCGATTCGGTGCGGGCCGACAGGTCTGCATTGCCGGTTGCGATTTCCGCGGCGCCGCTATTGACGACATCGGTCGCTTCCTTGATCTGGCCGACCAATAGCTTCACATTAGTTTGCAGCACGCGCAGCGATTGGATCATCTGCGCCAGCTCATCGTCGCCATTGGCGTCGATCTTGGCGCTCAGGTCGCCCGCGCTCATCCGTTCGATGTCATGCTTGACGTTTTGCAGCGGCACGACGACGGCGCGGTACAGCAGGAATCCAGACACCAGGCCCAGGACGATGCCGAGGATGGAAGCGGCGCTCGACCATGCGTCGAATTGCTTGTTTCCAGAAGCCGAGAAGACCAGGTTTGCAATGAACAGAAGCGTCAGCAGCCCGGACGACAGCATGATTTTCGATCTGATCGACAGGATCGCCAGCCAGTCGAAGCGCCGGAAGAATGAGCGCGCGACGACCGAGCCTTCGTGCACCTGAAGTTCGTTGCTGCCACTTTTGATCGTGCGATAGGCTTTGTCAGCGGCAGCTACCTGCTCCCGGCTGGGCTTGACGCGAATCGATGTGTACCCGACCATTTTGCCGTTTTCCAGCATGGGCGCGGCATTGGCCTCGACCCAATAATAATCGCCGTTCTTGCAGCGATTTTTCACCAGGCCAGTCCACGCTTTGCCGGCCTTGATAGTGCTCCAGAAATCTTTGAACGCCTCAGCCGGCATATCCGGGTGACGCACGATATTTTGCGGCGATCCAATTAGTTCTTCTTCCGAGAAGCCGCTGATAATGCAGAAATCCTGGTTAACGTAGGTGATATTCCCGCTCAAATCAGTCTTGGAAACGACCGTTTCCGTGTCCTTCAAGATGTACTCGGAATTTGTTACTGGCATGTTGGTTCGCATTGCTTGCTCCCTGGACGGTGTGTTCTATTGCGGTTTTGGTTCGTTCGATTCGCAGCATGCGCGCGATTTTTGCACCGTCGCCGCATCGCTAAAAGCGAGCGCGGCGTTTCGGTGAATAGCGAGACGGAAGTCATGCCGCCAGTTTTTCGATCAAGCCCATTTCCGTGCTGGACATCAGCTTGTCGATATCGACCAGGATCAGCATGCGTTGTTCGACCGTGCCCAGACCGATCAGATAATTCGTATCCAGCGCCGAACCCATCTCAGGCGCAGGCTTAACTTGGTCCGGAGTCAGCGTGATGACGTCGGACACGCAATCGACCACCATGCCCATCACTCGACCGCCAATATTGAGGATGATGACGACCGTGAACTGATCGTAAGTCGGCGTACCGAGATTGAATTTGATGCGCATATCGATGATCGGCACGATGACGCCGCGCAGGTTGACGACGCCCTTGATGTAGTCCGGTGCGTTGGCGATGCGCGTGACGGCATCGTATCCGCGCAATTCTTGCACTTTCTGGATGTCGACACCGTATTCTTCGCTGCCGAGGTTAAAGGCGAGATATTCCATCGGCGCCGGGGCAGGTGCAAGATGCTGGGCTGGAGTGATGCTGGACATCGTATTCCGTCTCGTAACTGGTAGGGGCGCGCAGGCATATGCAGGCGCGCAAGGTCGGCAAATCGCTGCGGTTAGCAGCCTGTCGGACTTGAACTATAGGTGGACCGAGATTCTTTCTCTGACACCTTTGTGTTTTCATGGTAACGAAATTTGCATCTTTTGGATATGTTTTGGTGCCCAATGTTTTATTTAAACACCACAAAAAGTGGCACTGTTGCAAAGTTAGCGATGAGGCAGCCTTTTGTCTTATTCAAAGGCCTTA
>NZ_JACASJ010000216.1:0-2907 GCF_013391025.1 Enterobacter sp. SECR19-1250
CTGGCCGGGAGCCGAAGGGGGCCATCGCCCTGCCCTGTTTTCGGGTTATGGCCACTGAGCTGCAGCAGAGAAAGTTAACCAGCAGGATGCTGGCTATGCTCGCAGGGAAGGAGTGAAGCACAGCAACGGGGAACGGCAGGAGCGCCGGAGGCGCTTTCGCCCTCCCCGTTTCCCCGAAGGGGATGCGTTTTTTTGCGGTTGCCCTGATGGTATCCATCAGGGCACAGACTCCCGATCAAACAGGTTCTTCGCTGTCCCCTCCGTTTTCCTGCTCATAGTGCATCATGGCCATGTTCAGCAGGGCATTAAATCCCTCGATGCCAGCCCCGTCCGGCTCGCACTGTTCGCACAGGTGCAGCAGATTGGCCAGAAAATCCGTGATGACAGTTTGCACGCTTTCGCTTTCCCTGTTCAGCCCGGTTTTACGGGCAAATTTCCAGAGCACATCTGCAGCCAGCGCGGCGTGATCGTCGTTGCTGCGGATTTTTATCGGTTCAGCCTGGCCTTGCAGGCGTTCTGCCATCGTCTCCAGCACGGTGGCCGGAACAGCGTTCAGTGTGTTGCTTGTCATTTTCTCTCTCCCTGCGGCAGGTCTGCCCTGCCGCTCTGTCAGTCAGGCGGCCACGGTGGCCAGAAATTTTTTCATTGCATCCAGACGACTGCGAAATGCCAGACGGCCCTGCCAGTCATTGAAGTAATAAACAGGGGTGTAACGCACTCGGTTCGCTTTCAGGGTCAGCGTATTACCGGTCACGACTTTCGCGGGTATACCCAGCAGTGCCAGCTGGATAAAGGCCATATCTGCCACCATTGGATCGATGTCAGTGCAGGTGGCATACAGCTGTTGTGAAGGGTTATATCCCGCTTCAGCCATCCAGTATGCAAAGGCAATGACCATTCCGGCGCTACCACAGGCAGGCTCATCGAGCGTCATCCACCCCTCACGCTTTATCGTCTCCTGAGCGCCGGGCATGAGTAGTCCGGCCATCAGGCGGGAGATGCAGGACGGGGAGAAATACTGCCCCATTTCGTCCGCGCCCAGCTCCTGCTCCATATACAGAGCGCCGAGGAAATCATGAATGTCACCCGCCAGCCCCTCCACCAACAGGCAGAACAGCTGCTTCATGGCGTCCAGATCGTCCGGCTTATACCGTTCGCAGATGCGACGGCTGTTTTCGATGTTCTCCGGCGAGCGAATACGGGCCATATCCAGCTCGCTGGCTGCGAGGGTGATGAAGTCGCGGAACACTTCGGAACGGCGCATATTTTTCGCCATCTGACGGAAGACACTGGCGAATTCTTTACGCGCCTCAGCTGGCGACAGCATCCGGGCCGGTGCGGAAGCCCGCGGCTGCGGATCAGCCTGGTCGGCCAGGAACAGGGATTCAAAACTCAGTTGTGACATGGTTTCTCCTTACCGGCCGCCCGCAGGCGGCCGTCTCCTGTTAAGCCAGTCCAAGCGCCGGGTAGACGCTGACAGCCAGACCACAGTCAGCATCGGCGGCGTAGCCCGTTTCGGCATTTACCACGGACAGGAACGGCTGCCACTGTGAGAAGCGCAGCGCGGGTACGCGAGCGCGTTTTCCGGCGCGGAGGGCATTTACAAATGCCTTCGCCTGTGCGACAGTTTGCGGGTCAAATTTCACGATCAATCTCCTTACTTTGGTTGTGATTGCCGGTTCACCGTTACAGCGGCTACCCGGCGTTGAGAAAGCAGGGGCAACCCTGCTTTTTTAATACGCTGAATTCAGCGACGCATCGAGACAGAAACGGGCGATCACGTCGCCAATCAGCTCCCGGTGATGGCGGGTGTGCAGGTCATGGCACTCAAAGAAACGCGCTCCGTAGCTGACAAAAATTGCGGTCACATCCCCGCCCGTAAACTCCATTGATTTGAACGACTCCCCGCCAAACCCCCTGCACCAGTCCACTGGCGGCAGTGTTTCCAGCTGGTCGATATACCGGGCTTCGGTGATTTCCGCCCAGGGACGGCGATAGCCGTCATTCTGCTTTTCCTGTACCAGAGTCGCGGGGATCAGCTCCGCATCCGGATAGAGACGGCGAAGGGATTCCAGCGTTTTCGCTTCACGCTGAGTCACCCACTGCCCTTCCAGCTGTGTTGCGCGGTCATAAACGGCGTTATGAGACGGAACGAAAAAGGCCATTGGTGCAGCGGTCGGGGGGTTAACGTTCATCTTTCAGGCTCCTGTTTGATTCAGTTCCGGGCGGTGCCAGCTATACAGCACCGCATCGGGTCAGAGGTAAGTCCGGGTTACTGAACGCCCAGACGGCGGAACATATCGGCGATAATGTTTCTGCGGGTATAAGAAGCACCTGCAGCTTTCAAATCCTCCAGAACGTTCCATGCATAGCTCGCCTCATTGCCATAAATCGCAATGAGGGAGGCTGTTTTAGGCTCCGGGTCTGACATATGCCCATTTTCGTAACGGGCCTTTGCGGTCGGGGTGTTAACGCTCATGCTTCTGGCTCCTGTCTGATGAGGTTCCGAGCGGCGGCTGCCGCACGGGGTGAAACCGGATTTAAATGTCGATACCTTCGCGCGTGATCAGGCGCACAAACTGTTTGAAGTGGTCAGCTTCAGCCACATGGATATGGCGGAACTGTTTATCGACGCCGCTGCTGAGGGCGTAGAAATAGGTGCAGCGCATCGTTTCGGGGCAGCGTCTGCGCAGTTTCTTCAGCTCAGCCAGGCTGCTGAACTCCAGAACGTCCGGTTCCTCCGCTGAGTTTTTTTTCTGCTCAGCGACGAGGAACGTGTACGACACGGTTTTTCCCCCTATCTTCCTGGAAGATTCCTGAGCGGCGGTTTTGACGTTGACGTTTTGTGTGTACATCCTGGTTTTCTCCTGTGGTGATGGTTGTCCATCTCCCTGGTGAGTTCTCTCG
>NZ_JACASJ010000217.1:0-2791 GCF_013391025.1 Enterobacter sp. SECR19-1250
CATCAGCAAAAGGGGATGATAAGTTTATCACCACCGACTATTTGCAACAGTGCCGCGCAGGTCGTCCAGGTTGCGCGCCAGGCGGTCCATGCTGTGCACCACCACCGTATCGCCCTCGCGCACGAAGGCGAGCAGCCGTTCCAGCTCGGGGCGCTGGGTGTCCTTGCCCGACGCCTTGTCGGTGAACAGCCGGTCCACCAAAACATGCTCAAGCTGGCGTTCCGGGTTCTGGTCAAAGCTGCTGACGCGAACGTAGCCGATGCGTTGACCGTGCAACGTGTCCTCCTGAGGGTAATGTGTCAGGAAGAAATCTATGACCCTTGACGGCGGATGTCAATTAATTCGGAAGGCGACTCTATTCTGACGCTTGCGCATTGGACGGTCTGACGCCAGGTTAGGGTATGCCTCAATCTGACGGCTGCGAACCGCCAGGGACAGGCGCAATGTCAGATTCTGTCGCGGCCTTGGCGCGTGCCTGGAAGCGTTCATAGCAATCCAGCCCGCAGAAATGTTCGACGTATTCCGCGCCTTCCGGGGTGAAGGCGGCATCGAGCGGAATTTCTTTGCAGCATACGCAGCAGGTGGTGCAACTGGCAGTGTTCGGGGCGTTTGCGTTCATGGTGGTACTCCTCCAGATTGGTAGCGAAGCTCAAAGCTGCCCACTCTCGGCTGGCTGGGAAGCGGTCATGATCTTCCCTTGAAGGCCCGCAGCAGCCGCGTCACAGACAGGACAAACAAGCCGGTCAGCGTGAGGGCTGCAATACCCCAGTGCTCCCCGATGAACGCGCCGGCCGTCGTGCCGGCTAGCACAATGGCGAGAATCGGCAAATGGCAGGGACAGGTGAGCACGGCCAGCGCGCCCCACAAGTAGCCGGTGATCGGTTTGTGCGTCTCAGACGGCAAGTGCTCTGGGCTGTTCATGGCAGACTCTCCGCGTGCTGTGCCGGTTCGGTTGGCATGGCGGCCAGTTGCATTTCGAGGCTGGCCAGGGCCTCGCGCCGACGCTCGACGAGTTGCCGCAACACGGCAAGCTGCGCAGACGCACCGTCACCGTCCGCAGCATCCAGCGCCCGGCACAGCCGCGCCAGTGCGTCCAGGCCGATACCCGCTTCGAAGGCAGCCCGTACAAAGCGCAGCCGTTGCAACGCGGTGTCATCGAACAAGCCGTAGCCGCCCGTGGTGTACGCGACCGGCCGTAGCAATCCGCGCAGCAGGTAGTCGCGCACGATATGCACGCTCACCCCGGCATCAAGGGCCAGCCGGGACACTGTGTAGGCGCTCATTGAACACCTCCTTTTCCTCATCCGGCGCAGCACGAAAGCTGCTTCACGTCCTTGCTGAAGGTCTGCGCCGCGAGCTTCAGCCCTTCGACCATGGTCAGGTAGGGGAACAATTGGTCGGCCAGTTCCTGCACGGTCATACGGTTGCGAATGGCGAGCACCGCCGTCTGGATCAGTTCACCCGCTTCCGGGGCCACCGCTTGCACGCCGATGAGCCGTCCGCTACCTTCCTCGATGACCAGCTTGATGAAGCCGCGTGTGTCGAAGTTGGCAAGCGCACGCGGCACGTTATCCAGTGTTAGCAGGCGACTGTCGGTCTCGATCCCGTCGTGATGTGCTTCCGCCTCGCTGTAGCCCACGGTGGCGACCTGCGGGTCGGTGAACACCACGGCCGGCATTGCGGTCAGGTCCAGGGCCGCATCGCCGCCAGTCATGTTGATCGCCGCACGAGTGCCGGCCGCTGCCGCCACATAGACGAACTGCGGCTGGTCGGTGCAGTCGCCGGCCGCGTAGATGTTCGGGCTACTGGTGCGCATGCCCTTGTCGATGACGATGGCCCCCTGCGCATTGACGGCTACCCCCGCCGCTTCCAATGCCAGGCTGCGCGTGTTCGGTGTCCGGCCGGTGGCGACCAGCAGCTTGTCGGCGCGCAATTCACCGTGCGTGGTGGTCAGCACGAATTCACCGTCCATATGGGCGACCTGGCTGGCTTGCGTGTGCTCCAGCACCTCGATGCCCTCGGCACGGAAAGCGGCTGTCACCGCCTCGCCGATGGCCGGGTCTTCACGGAAGAACAAGGTATTGCGCGCCAGGGCCGTGACCTTGCTGCCCAGCCGGGCAAAGGCTTGCGCCAGCTCCAGCGCCACCACCGACGAGCCGATTACGGCAAGGCGTTCGGGAATGGTGTCGCTCGCCAGGGCCTCGGTGGAAGTCCAGTAGGGTGACTCTTTCAAGCCCGGAATCGGCGGGACCGCCGGGCTGGCACCCGTGGCGACCAGGCAGCGGTCGAACATCACGACGCGCTCGCCACCCTCGTTCAAACTAACGATAAGGCTCTGGTCGTCCTTGAAACGCGCTTCACCGTGCAGAACGGTGATGGCTGAATTGCCGTCCAGGATGCCTTCGTACTTGGCATGACGGAGTTCTTCGACACGGGCCTGCTGCTGGGCCAGCAGCCGCTCGCGCAAGATCGTCGGCGGTGTGGGTGGCATGCCGCCGTCGAATGGGCTTTCCCGGCGCAGATGGGCGATGTGGGCGGCGCGGATCATGATCTTGGACGGCACACAACCGACGTTGACGCAGGTGCCGCCGATGGTGCCGCGCTCAATCAGCGTGACCTGCGCGCCTTGCTCGACGGCCTTCAGTGCTGCCGCCATCGCGGCTCCACCGCTACCAATGACGACGACCTGCAACGGGCGTTCGTTGCCACTGGGCTTATCAGCGGCCCCTATCCAGCCGCGCATCTTGTCGAGCAGGCCGGCGCGGTTGTCCGTCGGTGGCGCATCGGCAAG
>NZ_JACASJ010000218.1:0-2781 GCF_013391025.1 Enterobacter sp. SECR19-1250
AACCCGCTACGGGGGAGACTTACCCGAAATCTGATTTATTCAACAAAGCCCATTACTGCCATCTCATTCCAGTCTTTATCGCTAAATTTTGGACGTCGCCCGCCGACTCTCCCTTTTGCTCTGGCCGCAGCCAAACCTGCAAGGGTTCTTTCGCTGATCAAATCCGATTCATATTGTGCGACATTTAGTATGTTGCGGAAATTATAGCGGCCACTGGCAGTTCGCATGTCTACTGCATCCGTTATCGATCGCAGATTTACGCCTTTGCTTTGAAGTTCCTGAAGCCATAGCAATGCGTAAAGAACATTTCGCCCAATGCGATCAATTTTCCAGAGAACAAGCTCATCCCCAGGCTGCAATTTATCTATCAATTTCTGCAGAGCCGGGCGGCGTTTGCCGCGACCTGAAATAACCTCCTGATGGATCTCCTCACAACCGACAGCGCGAAGCGCAATGAGCTGAAGTTCGGTATCCTGGTGCGCAGTAGAAACACGGGCATATCCGTAAATCATGAAAACTTCTCCTGTTAGTGAAAACAGGAGAAACGGCTGGAGAAGGTAGAATAACGACATTCTTGGAAAGGTCGGTTTAGGAAGTAGTGCGACAAGAGATGCTTACAGCGCTTCCGGGAAGATGCTTTCAGAGGGAGATTTTGGTGTTGGATTGCTCCTTTCATCCAGTAATGCGAAACCGATAAATCCCGCCACTTCAGCGCAGCCGGGGCCGACCGGATTTGGCTACTGGGCCGCGGCAGATAACGTCGGTGCATTTCCTGGCCAATGGCAAAGCATTCTGCAAATTGGGGTAGGTGGGGCGACTTACTCACAAATGGCATTCACATGCCTTTCCAGTACGCGTGCAGCTCTGCGAGTTTCTAATGGAAGTGCGGGATTCACAGGCTGGGCTGAATTCTATACAACATCGAATACCACGAAAGCCAGTGATGGCACCCTGAAGGCAGCGTCTCCGGTTGCGCGTATCGTAGCGAGCCAGGAAGAGTGCCAGCGTGCCGACATAGCGGAAGATGGTTTTGTCTGGTGTGGGTGCGGAACAGCAAATGCAGAAGCTGAAGGAGTGATTCTTTCTCGCCTTGATGTAGGTGTTTATGTGCTCGCCGGTTCGGCTGGCCTGGCATCTGAGGGATGGCAGTTACTGCCGCCAATGGACCCTGGCGGCATGGGGGAACTGGGAGTGGTTGAGGCAGAACAAACCGATAGCGGCCAGCTGACAATCCGTCTTTTCAAGCGAAAATATATCCTGAGCGATGAAGGTGAGGTCATCAAAACCAAAGGTGAACCGATGGACGTGCCGGCGAACAGCTGGATCGATGTTCGCCTTGATATGCCTGACGATTCCCTGTTTAACCAACGAATGAGCCAGGAGTCGAAGGTTTAGCGTCGCCCTCTAATGCGCTGACGCGGATAGCCAGGGCTTTGATTGCCGCCAGCGCATCAAGCACCAGAGGATTGAGGTCGAGCGTCATTTTCCCCGACTCCTCAGCCGAATGAACATATTGCGGATCTATCTTTTCCAGATCCTGAGCAATCACGCCGCGGCGAGTCGTTTTGGCTTCATCTGCGAGGTAGTAGAAGGTCTTAAAGTCCATTGCCTCTATGTTGTTAAGTGACTCGTTTAAATCCAAATCCCCTGTCACAGCCTTAAAGTTAATATCCGATGTGCCGGAAGCCTGGTACTGCGTCCATGGAATGTTAGCTTTAGGTTCCTGGGGGTTATTCGTTGAAACAAATCGACTAAATCCAGCACTATTGGAACCAATCCACATCTGAAATATTCGGTTTACGGCATAGCAGCTTTGATAACCGGCACCATTTGCCGGTGCCCATGCAGAGGATGCATTGGTTTCGCTGATAAATGAACTTCTGGCTTCTGTCGGTTTAGCTTCAGAGTAAGCCCCAACCCCAAAATCCCCTACGGAAAGCATATCTCCGGAGGAGCTGTAAGCGTTCCTGGTGGCGCTACTTCCTAAACCGAGGTTTGAGCGAGCGCTCTCTGCAGTAGTTGCCCCGGTCCCGCCCTGGTCAATCGAGAGAGCACCGTTGCTCCCTTTCTGCGCCAGTTTACCGATGCCGGGGATCGTAACAGGGTTGCCGTTGATGGTAACTGTGATGCTCTGGTTTGCTGAGGTAGTGGCGAACGTCTCCCACGCACCGATATTCTCGTCATACTCTTTGATAAGCTGAGACATCGCCTGTGCCAGTCCGTCTATAGAGGTAATGTCAGACACAAGAATTCCATACTTCTGGCCGCTCAGCGCCGGGGAAGCAGCTGGCGTAACCGTCATTGATGTGGCGCTGTTCACGGATGAAATCTGGAACATCTGGACCGGGTTAGACATGACGATAATCGTCTGGCCAGCACGAACCTGGCTGGCCGGTGCCGTCCAGTTTGTGCCAGTGCCGGTTGCGGTATCTCCGTTAATAGCGATGGTGCCGGTGTTATAAAGCATATTTTCTCCTGTTCGCAATGCATCACCTGAGCGGTTTTTGCATAATTAGGAATGGGTTTTTGAGAGTGATGGTGAATTTCTCTGCTCAAATAGATGCAGTTAACAAATTGGTATGAATTAATAATTAGTGAAAAAGAGGGCTGAATGTACCAGCCCTCAATAACCACAATATTTTACCACTCATTTATTTCTAGCCAACAAATGAGCCTGTACCTCTGGTAATTGTTAAGCTTGGAGAATAAATGATTTTACTTACTGAGTTAGGGAAGGTGCGAACAAGTTCCTGATATGAGATCATCATATTCATCCGGAGC
>NZ_JACASJ010000219.1:0-2724 GCF_013391025.1 Enterobacter sp. SECR19-1250
CTCGGTAGACTCTATGAGGTAGTTTATTCCTAAATTAGCTGCGGAATGTCGGATGATAAAGAAAAATCCATAAAATTTAGTAATGCTTTATGCTTGCTCAATACTGATCAATTTTCTTTATCAAGAATGACTTCAATTTTCACATTTTACAAACCTACTAAAAGTTTCTTTTTCAGTGACATACAAAGAAAAAAAAGCTATGAGATGAATTATAAAAATATATTTTCCCGATATGGATATTATGATGATGAAGGTAAACCACTACTTATTCGCTCACACCAGCCACGGCACCTTTTAAACACAATAGCCCATTATGGTGAAATGTCTGAACTGGATATAGCTAAATGGTCTGGTCGTATCAATGCGAATCAGAACAGAGTTTATAACCATGTGTCGGAAGAAGATATGTTAGATAAAATCAAAGCTATTAAATTGAATAGGAGTAATTACTGTCAAAGGGAGTCAATACCCACAAATGAATTGACAATTGATTTTGATAACCTTAATCAAGGTGCAATACACTTAACTGAATTTGGTTACTGTGTACATAACTATTTAATCAAGCCTTGTGCAAAAATTAATCATCTTATTGAATGTGATAATGAAACACCGGACATTAACTCAGTAGATAGAATTAGACTGCAATCTGTCCGAGAGAAAGTAATGCAATTAAAGAGAATAACTCAGATCGCTTATGAAAATGGTGATTATGGTGCAGACAAATGGTTGCAACACCACAAAAAAAATTTGGAAAGAATTAATAAACTATTGAATAATTGAAACAGGAGATGCATATGGCAAAACATTTAAACAGGAGTGAAATAAAGGCAATTAAACACATTATACTGACTTGGGACGGTAAAATCACATGGAGCGATTTATGTGAATCAGTTTATAAGAATCTAAACAGAACTATCACAAGGCAATCTCTAAGTGCTCATGATGAAGTTGTTGAAGCATATAGAACAAAGAAAAATTTGTCTAATTTGAAAAAATCTGGCCTTAAAAAGCCAGCTAACTTAACGATTGCGGCACAACAAATAATAAATCTTAAAGCCGAAAATGAAATGTTAAAAAAACAGAACAATAGATACAAAGAGCAGTTTAGCTATTGGCAGTATAATGCTTATAGACATGGTCTCACTATGGAACAATTGAATAGACCATTTAATAAAAAATAATAGTTGATAGGTTACACCTATTGACAAGTTAAATAAATACGATAAATATAAATATATGGTCAGGATGACTATTTCAATTATGCAAGGATGCATTTTATGGACAAAAACATCATCAATTCAGAGTTTACTCTGGAAGAGCAACTTATCATTATAATTGATAAATATATCTCAAAACGGTACCAGCCCGGAGATAAAAGTTTCTCATATCAACTTTACTTAATTTTTGTGGGATACCATTTAAAATATTTTTACCCTAAAAGGATTTATTCCAAATCCAATCGTAATATTGATAACATAATGACTATGTTTAGCTCGGTATACAAAAGTCTGACAAGCAATCTTCTACAACGATTAAATAACAAAGAAGGAGTTATTAGGGAACTAAACTCGCTTGTTAATTACATAGATAACAATCAAGAAAAAGCAGAGGAAATCTATGCTACTGTCAGAGCACAATATGAAATGAAAGTAATTGAGAAAGAGTTAACCCATGAAGTTCGCGTAAGAACCGTCAGGTTATAGGCAATAAAAAGCCCCTAAGCAGGGGCTAAAAGACTTCTTGATATAGGCTACTACTGAACTTCTTTCCAGACACCATCAGATTTGATTAGTTTTACTGGTTTTGTTTGTTTCATATTACTAATAGAGGCATCGACAATGCAGTTATAAACATTGTTTGCTTCTTCTGTGCAACTAACTTTCTTCACGTAATCGATTCTTAAAAGATCTTTTTCTGTAACTCTTGAATCAAGAGCTTTCATACTTGTATTTGTTCTATCTACAACACTTTTGAAAACATTGTATATATCGTCTTGCGATGGTTCATTGTTACATGCGGTTAGAAGGAAGGTGGTAATGATAACTGTGATAATTGAGTATATTTTCATTTTCTTATCCAAAAAACAATTAATTAAGAATGCCAGTTTTGGTGTTGTTATTGTCAGAGGAAAAAGTCCATTTACTTACAGTCTCTCCCTTGAAGTCGATTTCAAGAGTTTTAGACTGAGTTTGGGAACCGCCAGTAAACAGCCCCACAACAGGAATGAAAGTCGTTGCATTGAACTGATTGTTAGACATGAAATATTTCCATTGCTCATTTCCGTCATCGAGTGTGGTTCTTGTATCAGGCTCACCTAACTTAGTGAGTAATTCCGTCTTAGTTGTTTTGTTTTTAATGATCTTTGACTGGAGGCTTTGTGGTGTTTCGTTTTTAAGGTTCTGGTTCCCTGATGTTGAACAGCCAGAAAGCAGGAAGACAATAATAAAAAAAGAGGACGTTATAAATCGGTTCATTTACTTTCTCATTTTATGTTTGCGGTTGTGTGAAATTAATTTCACCGTATAAAAACAACTCTGTCTGCATACATTCTTTTGATTTTATAGATAAGAATAATGATGCTTACGAAAAACGTAATGACTGATACAAGAGTGCTGCCGGTCCACGAAAATGCTAACCACGCGAGACCAAATGCCACGAATTGAAACAGGAATGGGCTTTGTTGAATAAATCAGATTTCGGGTAAGTCTCCCCCGTAGCGGGTTG
>NZ_JACASJ010000022.1:0-56083 GCF_013391025.1 Enterobacter sp. SECR19-1250
TGGAGCACCTCAAAAACACCATCATACACTAAATCAGTAAGTTGGCAGCATCACCAAAATTCGGGCAGGACGATAAGGCGCAGTGCATTGACCTGAGCGTGATCCCCTCCGCCAGCGCAACGTTTCATGTTAATCCGCAGCAGCTGCTGTTAAGCATCCCCCAGACCGCGATTACCCAGGTACCGCGTGATTACGTCGACCCGCAGGAATATGACGAGGGAATTAACGCCCTGCTGCTCAATTACAGCTTCACCGCCGGGAACAACCGCGGCAAAGGTAAAAACGGTAGCGATCAGCGCAGCGAGTTTCTTAACCTGCGTCCGGGTCTTAACCTCGGGGCGTGGCGTTTTCGTAACTACTCCACCTGGAGCAAAACCAGCGGTGACGGTGACGCAGAGAGCCAGTTTTCTTCGGTCTATACCTACGCCCAGCGCGATATTATCGCCCTTGGCGGGAACGTCACATTCGGCCAAAGCTCTTCCCCTTCCGATGTGTTTGACAGCATCTCTTACACCGGGGCGCAGATCGCCTCGGATGACGACATGCTCCCGGACAGCATGAAGGGCTTTGCGCCGGTGATCCGCGGTACGGCGCACAGTAACGCCCAGGTTATCGTTCGCCAGAATGGTTACGTCATTTACCAGAACTATGTCGCTCCCGGCGCGTTCGAGATTAACGATCTCTACCCCACCGGCGGAAGCGGCGATTTGAACGTCACCGTGAAAGAGACGGACGGCAGCGAACAGCATTTTGTGGTGCCTTATGCGTCAGTGCCAGTGTTGCAGCGTGAAGGCCGCTTTAAATACAGCCTCACCGCGGGGCGCTATCGCAGCTATGACAACGACGTCGAAAAAACCCCGTTTATGCAGGGTACGGCAATCTACGGATTGCCTTACGGCTTTACGGTCTACGGCGGCGTGCAGGCAAGCCAGTATTACGATGCGCTGGCGCTGGGGGTCGGCAAGAATATCGGCGATCTCGGGGCCTTTTCGGTGGATGTCACCGACGCCAAATCAGAGATGCAGGATCAGGATCCCACCCGCGGGCCCTCCTGGCGCATCCGCTACAGCAAAGATTTCGCCACCACCGGTACCCATTTTTCCATTGCTGGCTATCGCTATAACAGCAAGGGGTTCTACACCCTGCAGGACACGCTGGATTCCCATACCCGTAATGACGACTGGGAAACGCCGGACACGCGCCGCAGCCGCGAGGAGGCGACTGTCGACCAGTCCCTGGGCGGGGCGTTTGGTTCCCTGACGTTAAGCCTGGTCAAAGAGAACTACTGGAATTCAAGCCAGGGGATGACCTCACTGAACCTCGGCTACAACAACTCCTGGCACGGGATCAGCTACGGTCTCAGTTACGGACTGGATAAAAACACGCGTGACAGCGGGGATGACAATAATGAGAAAACCAGCGAGCAGACGATCGCATTTAACGTCTCCGTTCCGCTCGATCGCTGGCTCAGCAACACCTGGGTGAACTACAACCTGAACAGCACAAAGCACGAAACAACCCAAAGCGTGGGTCTGAACGGCACGGCGCTGGCCGGTAATAACCTCAGTTGGGGGGTTCAGCAGGGCCATAGTCAGAGCAGTGGGGACAGCACCAGTCTGAATGCCGATTATAAAGGCACCTACGGCGAAGTGAGCGCCGGGTATTCCCAGGATAACCAGCAACAACAGCTCAATGTCGGACTTCAGGGCAGCATGATCGCCCATGCGCACGGCATCACCCTTGGTCAGCCGATGGGTGAGACCGCTGCGCTGATCGAAGCGCCGGGCGCAGACGACACCAATGTCACCAATCAGACAGGCATCAACACCGATTATCGCGGCTATGCCATTGTGCCGTACGTTTCGCCATACCGTCACAACACCCTCGCGCTGAACACCGAAACCTTGCCGGAAAATGCCGATATCGACCAGGCCGCAAAAACGGTGACACCAACGCGCGGCGCCATCGTGCGAGCACATTATGAAACGCACGTAGGCAGTCGGGTGTTGATGACACTAAAACGCGCGGATGGTCGCCCGATCCCCTTTGGCGCAACGGCATCTCAGGCCCATCAGGACGGTGAATTTATCGTAGGCGACGGCGGGCAGGTGTACCTCACCGGTATGCACGAGACAGGTACGGTTAACGTCAGCTGGGGGAAAACCGCCGACAGCCATTGCAAGGCAACTTATCACCTGCCCACCAAAGCCGACGGCCCTGTTCTTAACGTTACGGCGCAGTGTGTATGACCCTTCCCGAGGAAAAAATGAACATGTGTAGATATGTCTTCGCACTGCTGGTTTTACTCACGAGCACGTGTCTGGTGCCGCATGCCCAGGCGGCAACCTCCTGTGACAGCGCCGATCTGCCTTATACCCTTGATGCGGGCACCCTTTCTGTACCCACAACACTCGATATTGGCGGCGTCATCCCGGGTTCGGCAAAGACCCATACCGTTAACGGCAGCTGTACCGGCACGATGACGAATCACACCCTTATTTCCTGCTATTACGGAACGGGAACGGAAGTGCCTGGCATGCCGGGCGTGTATACCACCAATGTTGACGGCATCGGCATTGAGCTTCTGAACAGCAGCGGGCAGATTGTTCGCGGCAAAGGGTACTCATGCGATACAACCGCCACGCCCATTGGGACGGTCAGCAGCGACAGCGGACAAACATTTTCTTTCAGCTACACCCAGCGGTTAATCAAAACGGCATCACATATCGGTAGCGGTACCCTTTCGCTCGCGCAGGATCCCTATGGATTCGGGGTTTATAACTCTGTGGGGATTTCTGGTGCACGTAATACCAGCCACTATTCCGCCACGGTCAGCGAAAGAACGGCGACCTGTTCTATTGATCCGCTAAACCTGACGGTCACCCTCGGCAATTTCCCGGTGTCGCAATTTACCCACGTGGGCAGCTATACGGCCTGGAAGTATTTCAACATCACCGCCACCTGTACCGAAGAGGTCAATCTTACGGCCTCGGTAACCAGCGCAAATGGCATCA
This sequence comes from Enterobacter sp. SECR19-1250, assembly GCF_013391025.1. Lineage (NCBI taxonomy): Bacteria > Pseudomonadati > Pseudomonadota > Gammaproteobacteria > Enterobacterales > Enterobacteriaceae > Enterobacter > Enterobacter sp. SECR19-1250. The sequence goes on from NZ_JACASJ010000022.1 coordinate 3,015, forward strand.
ACAGCCAGTATGCCGATGTCCTGAACCTGACGCCCGGCAGCGACAGCGCCACGGGCGTGGGGGTGAGAATGCTGCTTGACGGTGTCGATCTTAAATACGACTACCCAATCCCGGTGGGTGGAAGAGCCGAACCAGGCGTTCCGGATGTGATCCCCTTCGCGGTGCAGTATTACCAGACGGATGCCAGCGTCACAGCGGGGAAAGCCAATACGATTGCCACCATCGATCTTGAATACCAGTAACGGAGCGAAGATGAAAACGTTATCCCTTTTGCTCGCTCTGACGAGTCTCTCTGCGGGCGCGACCGACGTGACGCTCAATATCGAAGGGAATATTTACGACACCACCTGCCAGGTAGACAGCGCCAGCCAGAACATGGTGGTGGATCTGGGACAGGCCGTCGCCAGTGATTTTAAGGATATCGGCGACACCGGCCCGTGGAAAAACTTCGATTTAAAGCTCACCAATTGTCCGCCCACCCTGACGGTTGCCACCATTAACGTTGATGGGCCGCGCGATACGGAACACCCCTTTAAATTCGCCAATAGTGGCACTGCCAAAGGGGTGGCATTAGAGCTGGCCGACCGTCTGGATTACATCGTGCTTGCTCCCGAAGCCCGCTTTAGCGTGGTGATTGACGCCGGTACCCACACCGCCGATTTTCCCATGGCGGCACGCTATTACGCTACCGCCCTGCCTGTGACAGCGGGTACCTTCAACAGCGTTGTTCAGGCCACCTTTACTTACCAGTAGGACCGCGCCCCTTAGCACGGATGCTTTTCCGACGCCCGGCAGTCTGTTTTGCCGGGCGTTTTTTTATTTCAGGCACCTCCGGCTGTTCTATCGGGAACACCGGCAGGGCATTCAGTAAGCGCTGACCGTAGTTTTTAGTGAGCAGACGCTTGTCGTAGATCACCACTTCGCCCCAGCAGCCGTGGCTACGAATCAGACGACCCACCTGCTGAATCAGGTTAAACGACGCCGCCGGGAGACTTTGAACCTCAAACGGATAGCGGTTGAGGCTTTTCAGCCATTCTCCTTCGGTGATCACCACCGGGCTGTCGATGGGTGGGAAGGCGATTTTATGAATATGCACCTGGGTCAGATAGTCGCCCTTCAGATCCAGACCTTCCGCAAAAGACTGTAACCCCACCAGCACGCTGCGCTCGCCGTTATCGATGCGCTGGCGGTGGAGCTCTACCAGCCGATAGCGCGGCTGATCGCCCTGCACCAGCAACAGTAAACGCAGATCGGTAACATGTTCCAGAAAGCGCTGCATGGCGCGTCCGCTGGCAAACAGCACCAGCATGCCGGGGTATTTTTTACTCTCCAGCTGTTCGCGGAAATAGGCGGCCATTTCGGCAATATGCTGCTCTTCGTTATCGATAAGCGGCTCATAGCGCATACGCGGGATCACCAGCTTGCCCTGCTCGCAGTGGTTAAACGGCGAGTCCAGCGCCACGAAGCGGTCCCCCGCTTTTTCCTTCAGGCCGCTCATCTCCTGCAGCCGCGAGAAGCTGTTCAGGGAACGCAAGGTCGCTGACGTTACCACCACGTGCGGCACGCTACGCCAGATCAGCTTTTCCAGCTGATCGGCCACGCGGATGCCCACGCAGTGGAAAAAGAGGTGTACCTGCCCGTCTCTCACTTCGCGGGTGGCCCATTTGGTGACCGGCGCGCCGGACGCCTGCGCCATTGAGGCCAGCCGCCAGAGTTTGCTTTGCGCTTCAAACATGCCCAGCGCACGGTTCATTTGCAGCAGAATACGGTGCAAACGCACCACGTCATGGGTGCCGGTCTTTTCACTGAGATCGTTTAAGAACATCTCGGCCAGGCCGCGCAGCTTTTCCAGATGCTTCGCCAGCTGCTGGCAAATCTCCATCACTTTGTCCGGCAACTCCCCCATGGCAAAACGGTGCTCTGCCTCCTGAGTCGCCGGGAGATACAGATTCAGAATGTTGTTCAGGGATGCGATAAGGCCGTAGACCTCTTCACAGTGTTCACTCAGACGCTCGGGCACCGCCAGCGGCGGCGTGGTTTTAGGACGGAACTGCTCCATGCAGGTGGCCACCAGCTTGCAGAACAGATCGAGCTGCAGGCGGAACCACGGGGCCGTGATTTCAGCACTCATCTCCAGCGCATCCCGGGCTACGTCAGGCAAATGGTGGCCTTCATCAAGCACCAGCAGCAGGTTTTTCGGCTCCGGCAGCACCGCCTCGCTCTCCAGCGCCGCCATCACCAGCGCATGATTGGCGACCACCACTTCCGCTTCCTGGATCTCCCGCCGGGCGACAAAAAACGGGCACTCGCGGTAGTAGTGACAGTTACGGTTGAGGCAGCTGGCTTTATCGGTGCTGAGCCTGCGCCATAAATCATCGCCGATGGCCTGGCTGGTGTGATCGCGCAAACCGTCCCACCTGTAGCTGTCGAGATCGGCTTTCAGCTTCGCGCACTGTTCCTGCTCCGCCTTGTTGTTTGGCGTCAGTTCGTCATCAAGAAACGCCAGCAGATCCTGCTGGGTGGGCTCACTGCTGGCGAGAGCCGCCAGGTTACGCGGGCAGACATAACGTCCGCGGCCAAAGGCGGCGGTAAAACGCAGCTCAGGGATAATTTTGCGCAGCAGCGGCAGGTCTTTGCTGAAGATCTGATCCTGTAGCGCCACGTTAGCGGTGCTGACCACCAGCGTCTTTTGTTCTTCCCGTGCAATAGCGATGCCCGGGATTAAATAAGAGAGGGTTTTACCGACCCCGGTTGGCGCTTCAATCGCCAGATGTCGCCCGTCGTCACCGGCGAACGTTTTTGCCACATCGGCAATCATCTGCCGCTGTGGTGCCCGGGGGATAAAGTCGGGGATCTGCTGCTGGAGTGCCTTATACCAGGCACCAATCTGCGCTTTCAGCGCCGCGGTTAAAGCCATCGGAAAACCTGAAATACTGTATAAACAGCCACTATTGTGGCACTTTATTTTCGTCGCCGCAAAAAGAAAAGCCCGGCTTTACGGCCGGGCTTCCAGATTACTGTGGGTTAGCCGGTTTACGCGGACGGCGACGGCGCTGCCCTTCTCCTGCCGGTTTCCCTTCGCCGTCGCGGCGAGGCGGTTTATTGCCCGACTTCGGCGCGCCGCCTTCGGCACGGCGTGGCTGCTGCTGACCACGGCCGCCGCCCTGACCGCGTCCACCGCCGCCACGCTGCTGGCGACCATTCTGAATTGGCTCCGCTTTAATGGACGGATCCACTTCGTATCCCGGCGTTTCAATACGCGGGATCTCTTTCTTCAGCAGACGTTCGATATCGCGCAGCAGTTTGTGTTCATCCACGCAGACCAGCGAGAGCGCTTCGCCAGTGGCCGCCGCACGACCGGTACGGCCGATACGGTGAACATAATCTTCCGGCACGTTTGGCAGCTCGTAGTTCACCACGTGCGGCAGCTCTTCAATGTCCAGACCACGGGCAGCGATGTCGGTGGCCACCAGCACGCGGATATCACCGGATTTAAAGTCCGCCAGCGCACGGGTACGCGCCCCCTGGCTCTTGTTACCGTGGATAGCCGCACTGCGAATACCGTCTTTGTTCAGCTGTTCCGCCAGGTGGTTTGCACCGTGCTTGGTACGGGTAAAGACCAGCACCTGCTGCCAGTTACCCTGACCAATCATCTGGGAGAGCAGTTCCCGCTTACGCTTTTTATCAACGAAGTGCACGTGCTGGGTCACCTGCTCAGAGGCGGTGTTGCGGCGCGCCACTTCAACTTCCAGCGGGTTATGCAGCAGCTTTTCAGCCAGCGCTTTGATCTCGTCGGAGAAGGTCGCGGAGAACAGCAGGTTCTGACGGCGCGGCGGGAGCTTAGCCAGCACGCGGCGAATATCGTGGATAAAGCCCATGTCCAGCATGCGGTCGGCTTCGTCCAGCACCAGAATTTCGACGTTATCTAGCTTCACGGCGTTCTGATGTTCCAGATCCAGCAGACGGCCCGGCGTTGCCACCAGCACGTCCACGCCGCCGCGCAGTTTCATCATCTGTGGGTTAATGCTCACACCGCCGAAAACCACCAGCGAACGAATGTTGAGATAGCGGCTGTAATCACGCACGTTCTCGCCAATCTGCGCCGCCAGCTCGCGGGTTGGGGTGAGGATCAGCGCACGAACCGGGCGACGCCCCTTCGCGTGCGGCTGATTTTTTACCAGCAGCTCTAACAGTGGCAGGGTGAAGCCTGCGGTTTTACCGGTCCCGGTCTGGGCACTGGCCATCAGGTCACGGCCCTGCAGAACGGCAGGGATCGCCTGCTGCTGGATTGGGGTTGGCTCAACGTAGCCCTGCTCTGCGATCGCGCGCAGAATTTCCGGGTTCAGGCCAAGGGAATCAAAAGACATAAAAACTCCGAACCGCCCCGACCATCACAGGTGTAGTTTTCAGGGAGATATAACAATTAGGAGGACAAAAACCACAATGTCGCGAAGGGGCGGAGTGTAGCAGCTTTTGTGACGTGGCGCATAAAATATCCCTCCACCTTCCCTCGACGATTTCGCTAATCAGGCATAATCTTAATCAATCGATTGATTAATTTTTAATGCCGCTATGAATACAACCCCGACAACCTCTAAAGGCGAACAGGCCAAAAGCCAGCTTATTGCTGCCGCGCTGGCGCAGTTTGGTGAGTATGGCTTACACGCCACCACCCGGGATATCGCGGCGCAGGCCGGGCAAAACATTGCGGCTATCCCCTACTATTTTGGCTCAAAAGAGGATTTATACCTCGCCTGTGCCCAGTGGATCGCCGATTTTATTGGCACGCAGTTTCACCCGCACGTGGAGGAAGCCACCGCGCTGCTCAGCCAGCCGTCGCCCGATCGTGACGCTATCCGCCAGCTGATCCTCAACGCCTGCCACAACATGATCCGCCTGCTGACGCACGACGACACGCTGAACCTGAGTCGATTTATCTCCCGTGAACAGCTCTTCCCCACTGCCGCCTACCAGCTGGTGCATGACTAGGTGATTGCCCCGATGCACACGCACCTGACCCGGCTGATTGCGGCCTATACCGGGCAAGACGCCAACGATACCGCTACGATTTTGCATACCCACGCCCTGCTGGGTGAGATTCTGGCCTTCCGTCTGGGGCGAGAAACGATTCTGTTACGCACCGGCTGGACACAATTTGATGAGGATAAAGCCGCGCAGATTAGCCAGGTTATCACCTGTCATCTGGATCTGATCCTGCAAGGCTTAACGCAAAGGAGCCTGAAGTCATGAAAAAACCTGTCGCCATCATTCTGGTGGTTGTTGTTTTGCTTGCCGCAGGCGTCGGTGGCTGGCTGTGGTATCAAAGCCATCAGGATCGCGGCCTGACGCTGTACGGTAACGTTGATATTCGCACCGTAAACATGAGCTTCCGCGTCGGGGGGCGGCTGGCGTCGCTTAACGTGGATGAGGGCGACACCATCAAAACCGGGCAGACGCTGGGGATGCTTGATAAAGCGCCCTACGAGAACGCGCTGATGCAGGCAAAAGCCGGGGTTTCCGTCGCCCAGGCGCAATATGATCTGATGCTGGCCGGTTATCGTGACGAAGAGATTGCCCAGGCTGCTGCCGCAGTCAAACAGGCGCAGGCGGCCTATGACTATGCGCAGAATTTCTATGCCCGCCAGCAGGGGCTGTGGAAAAGCCGCACTATTTCGGCCAACGATCTGGAAAACGCCCGTTCATCACGCGATCAGGCTCAGGCAACGCTGAAATCCGCACAGGACAAACTGAGTCAGTACCACACCGGTAACCGCCCACAGGATATCGCCCAGGCCAAAGCCAGCCTTGAACAGGCGCAGGCCCAGCTGGCCCAGGCGGAACTCGATCTGCATGACACCACGTTGGTGGCACCGTCTGACGGCACGCTGATGACCCGCGCCGTGGAGCCCGGCAGCATGCTCAACGCCGGAAGCACCGTTTTAACCCTGTCGCTCACCCGTCCGGTATGGGTGCGCGCCTACATTGATGAACCAAACCTCGGCCAGATGCAGCCGGGTCGCGAACTGTTGCTCTATACCGACGGTCGTCCGGATAAGCCGTATCACGGCAAAGTGGGCTTTGTTTCGCCCACCGCTGAATTCACGCCAAAAACGGTGGAAACGCCGGATCTGCGTACCGACCTGGTGTATCGCCTGCGCATCATCGTCACCGATGCGGACGACGCGCTGCGCCAGGGCATGCCAGTCACCGTAAAAGTGAACAGCGGGGAACGACATGAATGACGCGGTTATCCGGCTCGACAATCTGGTCAAACGCTTCGCGGGCATGGAAAAACCGGCCGTCGCGCCGCTGAACTGTACCATCCAGAAAGGGTATGTGACGGGGCTGGTTGGCCCGGACGGCGCAGGCAAAACCACATTGATGCGGATGCTGGCAGGCCTGCTTAAGCCCGATGAAGGGGCGGCCAGCATGCTCGGGCTCGATCCGATTAAAGATGACGGTGCACTCCACGCCATGCTCGGCTATATGCCGCAGAAGTTTGGTCTCTATGAAGACCTGACGGTGATGGAAAACCTTAATCTGTACGCCGATCTGCGCAGCGTGACCGGTGAAACCCGTCAGCAGACTTTCGCCCGTCTGCTGTCCTTCACCTCCCTCGGTCCCTTCACCGATCGTCTGGCGGGCAAGCTCTCCGGCGGGATGAAGCAAAAGCTGGGGCTGGCCTGTACGCTGGTCGGCGAGCCGAAAGTGCTGCTGCTGGATGAGCCCGGCGTGGGCGTGGACCCCATTTCACGCCGCGAGCTGTGGCAGATGGTGCACGAGCTGGCCGGTGACGGAATGCTGATCCTCTGGAGCACCTCCTATCTGGATGAAGCCGAGCAGTGTCGCGATGTGCTGCTGATGAACGAAGGCGAGCTGCTTTATCAGGGAGAACCGACGAAGCTGACCCAAAGCATGGCCGGACGCAGTTTCCTGATGCACAGCCCGCAGGAGTCGAACCGCAAACTGCTGCAACGGGTGCTGAAGCTGCCCCAGGTCAGCGACGGGATGATTCAGGGCCGTTCGGTGCGCGTGATCCTGACCAAAGAGGCGACCGAAGCGGATATTCGTCACGCGCCGGGCATGCCTGACATTGAGATGGAAGAGACGGCTCCCCGCTTTGAAGACGCGTTTATCGATCTGCTGGGCGGTGCGGGTACTTCGGAATCGCCGCTCGGGGCGATCCTGCACACGGTAGAAGGTACGCCGGGTGAGACGGTAATCGAAGCCAAATCCCTGACCAAAAAATTCGGTGATTTCGCCGCCACCGATAACGTCAATTTCGCGGTGAAGCGCGGTGAAATTTTTGGCCTGCTCGGGCCAAACGGCGCGGGGAAATCCACCACCTTTAAGATGATGTGTGGCCTGCTGGTGCCTACGTCCGGCAAAGCGCTGGTACTGGATATGGATTTGAAAGTCAGCTCCGGCAAGGCGCGCCAGCATCTGGGGTATATGGCGCAGAAGTTCTCGCTGTACGGCAACCTGACGGTCGAGCAGAACCTGCGCTTTTTCTCCGGCGTTTACGGCCTGCGAGGGCGCGCCCAGGACGAGAAAATCCACCGCATGAGCGAGGCGTTTGGCCTGACAGCTATCGCTTCCCACGCCACGGATGAGCTGCCCCTTGGCTTCAAACAGCGGCTGGCGCTGGCCTGCTCGCTGATGCACGAGCCCGATATTCTGTTTCTGGATGAACCCACGTCAGGCGTTGATCCCCTCACCCGCCGCGAGTTCTGGCTACACATCAACAGCATGGTGGAGAAAGGGGTGACGGTGATGGTAACCACCCACTTTATGGACGAGGCGGAGTATTGCGATCGCATCGGGCTGGTCTATCGCGGCAAGCTGATTGCCCACGGCACGCCGGATGACCTGAAAGCCCAGGCCGCAGACGACGAGGTGCCGGACCCGACCATGGAGCAGGCGTTTATCACCCTCATCCACGACTGGGATAAGGAGAATGCCGATGCGCAATAACGCGATTTCCTGGCGCCGGGTGCGCGCGCTGTGCATCAAAGAGACGCGTCAGATCGTGCGTGACCCCAGCAGCTGGCTGATTGCGGTGGTTATCCCGCTTCTGCTGCTGTTTATCTTCGGCTATGGGATCAACCTCGACTCCAGCAAGCTGCGGGTTGGGATATTACTGGAGCAGCAGAGCGAAGAGGCGCTCGACTTCACCCACGCCATGACCGGCTCGCCCTACATTGACGCCACCATCAGCGACAACCGGCAAGAGCTTGTTCAGAAGATGCAGGCCGGGAAAATCCGCGGTCTGGTGGTGATCCCGGTCGATTTTTCCGCCAACATGGCGCGGGCAAATACCGCTGCGCCGATCCAGGTGATCACTGACGGCAGCGAGCCGAATACCGCCAACTTTGTCCAGGGCTACGTGGAGGGGATCTGGCAGCTCTGGCAGATGCAGCGCGCCGAAGACCGGGGCGAAACGTTTGAACCGCTGATCGACGTACAGATGCGCTACTGGTTTAACCCTGCCGCCATCAGCCAGCATTTTATTATCCCGGGTGCGGTCACCATCATTATGACGGTGATTGGCGCAATCCTGACCTCGCTGGTGATTGCCCGCGAGTGGGAGCGCGGCACCATGGAGGCGCTGCTTTCAACCGAAGTGACGCGCCTTGAGCTGCTGCTGTGTAAGCTTATCCCCTACTACTTCCTCGGCATGCTGGCGATGCTGCTCTGTATGCTGGTCTCGGTGTTTATCCTCGGGGTGCCGTACCGCGGCTCGCTGGTGCTGCTCTTTTTCATTACCAGCCTCTTCCTGCTGAGCACGTTGGGCATGGGGCTGCTCATCTCCACCGTCACCCGCAACCAGTTTAACGCCGCGCAGGTGGCGCTGAACGCCGCCTTTTTACCGTCGATTATGCTGTCCGGGTTTATCTTCCAGATAGACAGCATGCCCGCGGTGATCCGCGCCGTGACCTACATTATTCCGGCGCGCTATTTCGTCAGCACGCTGCAAAGCCTGTTCCTGGCGGGGAATATTCCGGTAGTGCTGATTATCAATACCCTGTTTTTGCTGGCGTCGGCGGCGATGTTTATTGGGCTGACGTGGATGAAAACCAAACGGCGTCTGGATTAAGGAGCGAACATGTTTCACCGTTTATGGACGTTAATACGCAAAGAGCTGCAATCGCTGCTGCGCGAGCCGCAAACCCGCGCCATTCTGGTGTTGCCGGTGCTCATCCAGGTGTTTCTGTTCCCTTTTGCCGCCACGCTTGAGGTGACCAACGCCACCATCGCGATTTACAACGAAGACAACGGTAAACATTCCGTCGAGCTGACCCAGCGCTTTGCCCGGGCGAAGGCTTTTACCCATATCCTGCTGCTGAAAAGTCCACAGGCGATCCAGCCCACCATCGATACCCAGAAAGCGCTGCTGCTGGTGCGTTTTCCGGCTGATTTTTCCCGCAATCTGGACACCTTCCAGCCCGCGCCCATGCAGTTGATCCTCGACGGGCGTAACTCCAACAGCGCGCAGATTGCCGCGAATTATCTGCAACAGGTGGTGAAGGATTATCAGCAGGAGTTGATGGAGGGGAAACCGAAGCCCAACAACAGCGAGCTGGTGGTACGTAACTGGTACAACCCAAACCTGGACTACAAATGGTTTGTGGTGCCGTCGCTGATCGCCATGATTACCACCATTGGGGTGATGATCGTCACCTCCCTGTCCGTCGCCCGCGAACGCGAGCAAGGTACGCTCGATCAGCTGCTGGTCTCCCCGCTGGCGACCTGGCAAATCTTCGTCGGTAAAGCGGTTCCCGCCCTGATTGTTGCCACGTTCCAGGCCACCATCGTGCTGGGCGTGGGGATCTGGGCCTACCAGATCCCGTTCGCCGGGTCGCTGGCGCTGTTCTACTTCACGATGGTGATCTACGGGCTGTCGCTGGTCGGGTTTGGCCTGCTGATTTCCGCGCTCTGCTCCACGCAGCAGCAGGCGTTTATTGGCGTGTTTGTCTTTATGATGCCGGCCATCCTGCTCTCCGGGTATGTTTCGCCGGTTGAGAATATGCCGGTGTGGTTACAGGATCTGACGTGGATAAACCCGATTCGTCACTTTACGGATATCACCAAGCAAATTTATCTGAAGGATGCGAGTCTGGATATTATCTGGGGAAGTTTGTGGCCGCTACTGGTCATAGCGGCCACGACGGGTTCAGTGGCGTACGCGATGTTTAGACGCAACATTGCGTAGCTTTTTCTCTTTGGCCAGCAAAGAGACCACCGCAGGCCCTGCAAGAATGGCCAGACCGGCCAGCGCCAGCAGCAGGTTGTTTTGCAGCACGCGGGACAGCAGCCACAGCACAATCATTGCGGCACCAAAGTACCAGGTGGTGGTGAGCTCTTCGAGCACATCACCCACCTCGCGCCAGCGCGCTTCATGATGGCGCTGCAGGAACAACATCGACAGCACGGTGACGCCATAGAGGACGCATAGTCCTAAGCCAACACGCACCAGCGTGCCGCTCATCCAGCCCATCACCAGTACGGCCACGACCAGTAAATGCAACATTATCTGCCAGCAACTTAGACCCGTTGCGACACGAACACGTTGTTGCCACTTCATGGCTTCTCTCCTGAAGGATTTTTCTCTGCTTAATCAGACTACCGCACTTTACGGAAAATTCCGTAACACCGCATCTTTTTGTGACGACGACTACACTTTATTTTCATTGGGATAGTCACTCAGGAAGGAGCTTATGACCAAAAAAATGCAGCATTTCTCGCTTAAAGTGCTGACGATAAACATTCATAAAGGCTTCACAGCATTTAATCGCCGCTTCATTTTACCGGAGCTGCGCGACGCGGTTCGCACCGTCAGCGCGGACATTGTCTGCCTGCAGGAAGTGATGGGCGCGCACGAGGTCCATCCGATGCACTTCGAAAACTGGCCCGACACGCCCCACTATGAATTTCTGGCCGACACCATGTGGAGTGATTACGCTTACGGCCGCAATGCGGTCTATCCTGAAGGGCATCACGGAAATGCGGTGCTGTCGCGTTATCCCATTGAACATTACGAGAACCGGGACGTCTCCGTCGGCGAAAGCGAAAAGCGTGGGCTGCTGTATTGCCGTATCACCCCGCCGGATCTCGATTTTCCGGTGCACGTTGGCTGTGTGCATCTCGGTCTGCGGGAAGCGCATCGCCAGGCACAGCTGCAGATGCTGGCCGAGTGGACTAACGCCCTGCCCGAAGGAGAGCCAGTGGTCATTGCCGGAGATTTCAACGACTGGCGGCAGCGGGCTAACCACCCTCTGAAAGTGGAGGCCGGGCTGGAGGAAATTTTCACCCGCGCGCACGGCAGACCTGCGCGCACGTTTCCGGTGCGCTTCCCGTTGCTGAGGCTTGACCGCATTTATGTGAAAAACGCCCATGCCAGCAGCCCGACCGCGCTGGCGTTGCTTAACTGGCGCCACCTTTCCGACCATGCCCCGCTGAGCGCGGAGATCCACTTATGAAATGTACTTGGCAGGAAGGCAACCGGATCACGCTGCTGGTCAACGGGGACGAATATTACCCCGCCGTTTTTGATGCGATAGACCGCGCGCAGCATAAAGTGATCCTCGAGACCTTTATCTGGTTTGAAGATGATGTGGGCAAACAGTTGCACAGCGTGCTGCTGCGCGCCGCCCAGCGCGGCGTCAAAATTGAAGCGCTGCTGGATGGCTATGGCTCGCCCGATCTCAGCGATGCGTTCGTGAATGAGCTCACTGCCGCAGGCGTTGTGTTCCGCTACTACGATCCCGGCCCTCGCCTGTTCGGCATGCGTACCAATCTCTTTCGCCGGATGCACCGCAAAATCGTCGTCGTTGATGAGACGGTGGCGTTTGTCGGTGGCATTAACTACTCCGCCGAGCATATGTCTGACTACGGCCCGGAGGCCAAGCAGGATTACGCCATCCGCATCGAAGGGCCTGTGGTTCAGGACATTTTGCTGTTTGAACTGGAAAACTTACCCGGCAAAGAGGCCGCCCGACGCTGGTGGAAGCGCCGCCATCGTCCGGAAGAGAACCGGAAGCCCGGCGAAGCGCAGGCGCTGTTCGTCTGGCGAGATAACGGCGAGCACCGGGACGATATTGAGCGCCACTATCTGAAAATGCTGGCGAATGCCAAACGCGAAGTGATCATCGCCAACGCCTACTTCTTCCCGGGCTACCGACTGCTGCACGCCATGCGCAGTGCTGCCCGACGCGGCGTCCGCGTGAAGCTGATTGTGCAGGGCGAGCCGGATATGCCCATCGTCAAAGTCGGCGCGCGGCTGCTCTATAACTACCTGCTCAAAGGCGGAGTGCAAATCTACGAATACCGTCGCCGACCGCTGCACGGCAAAGTCGCGCTGATGGACGATCACTGGGCGACCGTCGGCTCCAGTAACCTCGATCCGCTGAGCCTGTCGCTTAACCTGGAAGCGAACCTGATCATTCACGATCGCCAGTTTAACCAGACCCTGCGGGATAACCTGCAGGGTCTGATCGCCAACGACTGCGTGCGCGTGGACGAGTCCATGGTGCCAAAACGCACCTGGTGGAATCTGGGGATCAGCGTAGTGGTGTTCCACTTCCTGCGCCATTTCCCGGCGATGGTGGGCTGGCTGCCGGCGCATACCCCAAAACTTGCGCTGGTGGATCCGCCTGTTCAACCCGAAATGGAAACCCAGGACCGCATTGAAGCGGAAGATGGAGGGAAAACCTGATGTCTAAATCGCATCCACGCTGGCGAATGGCGAAAAAGATCCTGACCTGGCTGTTTTTTATTGCCGTTGCGGTGCTGCTGGTGGTTTACGCGCAAAAGGTGGACTGGGAAGAGGTGTGGAAAGTCATCCGCAACTACAACCGGATGGTGCTGCTGGGAGCGGTTGGGCTGGTGATTGTGAGCTATCTGATGTACGGCTGCTATGACCTGCTGGGCCGCGCCTACTGCGGCCACAAGCTGGCAAAACGCCAGGTCATGCTGGTGTCGTTTATCTGCTACGCCTTTAACCTGACGCTCAGCACCTGGGTCGGGGGGATTGGCATGCGCTATCGCCTGTACTCGCGCCTGGGACTGCCCGGTGGGACCATCACGCGTATATTTTCGCTGAGCATCACTACCAACTGGCTGGGTTATATTCTGCTGGGTGGGGTGATCTTTACCATCGGCGTGGTGCAGTTGCCCGCACACTGGTATATCGATGAAGCCACGCTGCGGATTTTAGGTTTCGCGCTCCTGCTCATTATCGCCCTGTATCTCTGGGCCTGCGCCTTTGCCAGACGCCGCCATATGACCATCAAAGGACAAAAGCTGGTTTTACCCTCATGCAAATTTGCCGTGCTGCAGATGGCGGTCTCCAGCGCCAACTGGATGGCGATGGGGGCAATTATCTGGCTGCTCATTGGCGAAGATGTGAACTATTTCTTCGTGCTGGGGGTGCTGCTGGTGAGCAGTATTGCCGGGGTGATCGTACATATTCCGGCCGGGATTGGGGTGCTGGAAGCGGTATTTATCGCCCTGCTTGCCGGAGAACATGTTTCTCATGGGACGATTATCGCCGCCCTGCTCGCCTACCGCATGCTCTATTACTTCCTGCCGCTGGCGCTGGCAACGGTCTGTTATCTGGTGCTTGAGAGCCGGGCGAAGAAGCTGAGAGCGAAGAACGAGAAGGCGATGGCAAAATAGGCGCAGCGGTCTGATGCCCTCACCCCGGCCCTCTCCCACAGGGAGAGGGAGAAAAACCGCACCGTTAGGGTGAGGGGCAGTATTTAACGACGGTTGCCGAAAATACGCAGCAGCATCAGGAACAGGTTGATGAAGTCCAGATACAGCGTCAGGGCACCCAGAATCGAGTATTTACGCAGGTTGGAACTGTCACGCACGTCAATCTGCTCGCCGATGTTTTTCAGCTTCTGGGTGTCGTAGGCGGTTAAGCCAACGAAAATCACCACCCCGATATAGGTCACCGCCCACATCAGCGCGTCGCTCTTCAGCCACAGGTTTACCAGCGACGCCAGCACAATCCCGATCAGCCCCATGAACAGCATGTTGCCAAGACCGCTGAGGTCACGTTTGGTGGTGTAACCGTACAGGCTCATCACACCAAACATCCCGCCGGTGACCACAAAGGTGCCGGCAATAGAAGAGTAGGTATAAACGATGAAAATGCTGGAAAGCGTCAGCCCCGTCAGTGCCGAATAGTGCATAAACAGGGTGGTCGCCATCCCGGCACTCAGCTTCTGTACCAGACCGGAGAGCACAAACACCAGTGCCAGTTGCGCAATGATCAGCCCAAAGAAGGTGATTTTGCTGGAAAAGATAAACATCATCAGTTCAGGGGTATTGGCCGCATACCACGCGATAAATGCGGTAAGCAGTAAGCCCACCGTCATCCAGCCATAAACCTGAGCCATATACGTCTGCAGGCCACTACGGGTCTGCTGTACTATCGAATCGGAACGCGGAAATCGGTCCATGATTCACTCCTGATTAAGTAGACACACACGTTAAGACTAACACATCCACATAAACCTGTTACCAACGGCTGGCGGCCTGTTTGTCGCTGTCGCGCGATTCAACCCACCGCTCCCCCTCCGGCGTCGCTTCACGTTTCCAGAACGGGGCTTTGGTTTTCAGGTAATCCATGATGAACTCCCCGGCGGCAAACGCGCTGCCGCGATGGGCGCTGGTCACCCCCACGAAAACGATCTCCTCGCCCGGCCACATCTCACCGATGCGGTGGATAACCGTCACACGCCCGAGCGGCCAGCGGCCTCGCGCCTCTTCGACGATCGCAGCCAGAGATTTCTCGGTCATGCCCGGATAGTGTTCCAGCGTCAGCGCTTTTACGCTGTCGCCAAGGTTATGGTTACGCACTTTACCGGTGAAGGTCACAACAGCACCGTCTTCATCGCGCTCTGCCAGCCAGTGATATTCCGTACCGACGTTAAAGCGCTCAGGGCTAACCAGAATTCGCGTATCAGCCATCTTAACCCCCCGTCACCGGTGGGAAGAAGGCCACTTCATCACCTGCCTCCAGCGGATGGGTAAACTCCACCAGCGTCTGGTTGACGGCGGCCAGCAGCTTCCCTTCATCCAGCGCCAGCGCCCAACGGTCGCTTTGCGCCGCCAGATGCGCACGCAGTGCGGCAACGTCTTTAAACGTCGCTTCCAGCGTCAGGCTGTCGGTATTCACCAGTTCACGCACCTGGGCAAAAAAGAGCACCTTAATCATGGCTGTCCACCTTAAAATCACCGGATTTGCCGCCGCTTTTCGCCAGCAGACGAACCGGGCCAATCACCATATCTTTCTGCACCGCTTTGCACATATCGTAGATGGTCAGCGCGGCAACGGACGCCGCCGTCAGCGCTTCCATCTCCACGCCCGTTTTACCGGTTAAACGACACAGCGATTCGATGCGCACGCGGTTGTGCTCTGGCTGGGCCTGAAGATTGACCTCCACCTTGCTGAGCATCAGCGGGTGGCAGAGCGGAATTAAGTCCCAGGTGCGTTTCGCCGCCTGGATCCCGGCGATGCGGGCAGTGGCAAAGACATCACCCTTATGGTGGCTGCCGTCGATAATCATCGCCAGGGTGTCTGGCAGCATGGTAACGAACGCTTCGGCACGCGCCTCGCGGACCGTTTCGGCCTTGGCAGAAACGTCCACCATATGCGCTTCGCCAGCGGCATTAATGTGGGTCAGTTGCGACATAGCTTATTTCTTTAAATGGGGATGAAAATTACACGGACGGGTACGGGCATCCAGCTGCGGGGCGATAATGTTGTCCCACGCGGTGCGGCAGGCTTTGGTCGAGCCCGGCATGGCGAATATCAGTGTGTTGTTCGCCATGCCCGCCACCGCACGTGACTGCAGCGTCGAGGTACCAATCTCTTCAAACGACAGCATGCGGAACACTTCGCCGAAGCCTTCTACCTCGCGGTCAAACAGCGGGATAAGCGCCTCTGGCGCCTGGTCGCCTGCGGTAAAACCGGTGCCGCCGGTGATCAACACCACCTGCACTTCATCGCTGGCAATCCACTGGGAGACCTGCGCGCGTATGGCATAGCGGTTCTCTTTGACGATCGCTTTATCGACGATCTTATGCCCGGCGTCATGGGCGGCTTCGCGCAGCCAGTGGCCGGAGGTGTCATCCTCTTCGCCACGACGGTCGGAAACGGTAAGGATGGCAATACGTGTCGGGATAAATTCCGCGCTGACCTGACTCATCTTCTGGTTCCTTCTTAAGCCTGATTACCCGCCAATGTATGACAGGTTCTGAGTAATGCCGGTGTTGCCCTGATGCAGGAAGTGGGTCTGTTTTTTATGCGTCAGCGCCTCAGAAATACGCGCTTCCAGCGCGGTCTGTTGCGCATCGTCTTCCAGCAGATCGCGAAGGTTAACGCCGCCATCCCCGAACAGACACAGATGCAGTTTGCCCACCGAGGAGACGCGCAGGCGGTTACAGCTGGCGCAGAAATCTTTCTCGTAAGGCATGATAAGTCCAATCTCCCCTTCGTAATCCGGGTGACAAAAGACCTGCGCCGGGCCGTCGCTGCGCTGGCGGATCTGGTGGATCCAACCGCGTTTAAGCAGCTCATCGCGCAACACCATGCCGGAGATATGGTGGCGGCGGAACAGCTCGCTGCCCTCGCCCGTCTCCATGAGTTCAATAAACCGCAGTTGAATGGGGCGGGATTTGATCCACGCCAGGAAGGTGTCCAGCTGATGATGGTTTACATCACGCATCAGTACGGTGTTGACTTTGACCTTATCGAACCCGGCGATAAACGCGGCATCAATACCGTCCATCACCTGCTGGAATTTATCCTGCCCAGTAATGGCATGAAACTGACGGGCATCCAGGCTGTCCACGCTGACGTTAATGGCCGTTAAGCCCGCATCACGCCAGGTTGCGACATCGCGCGCCATGCGGTAGCCATTGGTGGTCACCGCAATCTGACGGATGCGTTCGTTTTCACGCACGGCGGCAATAATGTCGGGGAAGTCACGGCGCAGCGAAGGTTCTCCGCCGGTCAGACGCACTTTTTCCGTGCCGAGTGCCGAGAACGCGCGCGTAACGCGGCGAACTTCATCCACGGAGAGAAAGCCGTTATTGGTGACACTGCCCGGTTTGTAGCCGTCGGGCAGACAGTAGGTGCAACGGAAGTTGCACACATCGGTAATCGACAGACGTAAGTAGTAAAACTTACGCGCGAAAGCATCAGTAAGTTGTGAAGCCATGTACACCTTTCCAGATACGGGAGGCACAGTCATTTCTTTCTGTACCCTGGTGGCATAGTTGCCACGGCCAGGGCGCCATATCTTTCGACACAGGCACCAGGGCTAGAGTGTATGTTTTCAAATTTGAAAACGTGGTTATGGCGATAGTAGCGCGTAAATCACCCTTTCGCCATTACCGCTTAACGCTATATAAAAATGTATATAGCGACCTGATCGTGCATTTTCGTTACAGAATACGCCAAAACAGCAGATTCGCATTGATATACGTCATTTTGCCCTGGCTGAGGCATCGTCTTTTAGGGGTAGTTAGGTTACTGTTACGCAGATAGAACGTGATAAGGAATAGGTATGCGCAATCGCACTTTTGCGGATCTTGACCGGGTGGTGGCACTGGGTGGAGGCCATGGTCTGGGCCGGGTGATGTCCTCTTTGTCATCCCTTGGCTCAAGACTGACAGGGATAGTAACAACAACGGATAACGGCGGATCGACGGGGCGGATCCGACGCGCAGAAGGCGGCATTGCCTGGGGCGATATGCGTAACTGCCTGAACCAGTTAATTACCGAACCGAGCGTCGCCTCGGCGATGTTTGAGTACCGTTTTGGCGGTAACGGGGAACTTTCCGGGCATAACCTTGGAAATTTGATGCTTAAAGCGCTGGATCACCTGAGCGTGCGCCCGCTGGAAGCGATCAATCTCATCCGCAATCTGCTCAAAGTGGATGCGTTCCTAATCCCGATGTCTGAACAACCGGTCGATTTAATGGCCATCGACGTGGAAGGCCATGAAGTGTACGGCGAAGTGAATATTGATCAGCTTACGCTGCCGCCGAAAGAGCTGATGACTTACCCGGCCGTTCCCGCCACGCGCGAAGCGGTTGAGGCCATCGCCGAGGCGGATTTGATCCTGATTGGCCCGGGCAGTTTTTACACCAGCCTGATGCCGATTTTACTGGTGAAAGAGCTGGCGCAGGCCCTGCGCAGAACGCCCGCCCCGATGGTGTACATCGGTAATTTAGGCCGCGAATTGAGTCCGGCAGCGGCCAGCCTGTCGCTGGCGGATAAACTGGAGCTGATGGAGCAGTACGTCGGTAAAAAAATCATCGACGGTGTTGTGGTCGGGCCGAAAGTGGATGTGACGGGCATTTGCGATCGCGTGGTGGTGCAGGAGCCGCTGGAGGCCAGCGATATCAAATACCGTCATGACCGTCACTTGTTGCGTGAGGCGCTGGAGAAGGCGATTCAGGAGTTGGGTTAGGCTCGTTTTGTGCGGCCTGATGCCCTCATCCTGGCCCTCTCTCACAGGGAGAGGGCGAAAACACGCTGCTTTACCTAAGATGCGGCGATGAAAAGATCCCGCAGCTGATGCAGCTGGTCGCGAATTTGCGCTGCCTCTTCGAACTCCAGGTTCTGGGCATGCTGCATCATCTGCGCTTCCAGCTCGTGGATTTTCTGCTGCAGCGCTTTCGGCGTCAGCGCGACGGTATCTTCCTCCACCACGGAACGCGCCTTGCCGCGTCCTTTCGCTTTGGTCTTCGCAATGTTCTGACCCAGGGCCAGAATATCCACCACCTTCTTGTTCAGACCCTGCGGCGTAATGCCATGCTCTTCGTTGTAGCGCTGCTGTTTCTCGCGACGGCGTTCCGTTTCGCCAATCGCTTTCGCCATCGACGGGGTGATTTTATCGCCGTAGAGAATCGCTTTACCGTTGACGTTACGCGCGGCGCGGCCAATGGTCTGGATCAGCGAGCGCTCAGAACGCAGGAAGCCCTCTTTGTCAGCATCGAGGATTGCCACCAGCGAGACTTCCGGCATATCCAGACCCTCTCGCAACAGGTTGATCCCCACCAGCACGTCAAACTCGCCCAGACGCAGGTCGCGGATAATTTCCATACGCTCCACGGTATCGATATCCGAGTGCAGATAACGCACCTTCTCGCCGTGTTCTTCCAGATATTCGGTCAGGTCTTCCGCCATACGTTTGGTAAACGTGGTGACCAGCACGCGCTCGTTGATTGCCGAACGGGCGCGGATCTCGGAGAGCAGATCGTCCACCTGAGTCGCAACCGGACGGACTTCGATCACCGGATCCAGCAGCCCTGTCGGACGAACCACCTGGTCAACCACCTCATCGCCCGATTTCTCCAGCTCGTAGTTGCCCGGCGTCGCCGAAACGTAAATGGTTTGCGGTGCCAGCGCTTCAAACTCTTCAAACTTCATCGGACGGTTGTCCAGCGCCGACGGCAGACGGAAGCCGTACTCAACCAGCGTCTCTTTACGCGCGCGGTCACCGCGATACATCCCGCCGATCTGCGGGATCGTGACGTGGGATTCGTCGATCACCAGTAACCCGTCCGCCGGAAGGTAGTCAAACAACGTCGGCGGCGGCTCGCCCGGCCCACGGCCAGAGAGGAAACGGGAGTAGTTTTCGATGCCGGAGCAGTAGCCCAGCTCGTTCATCATCTCCAGATCGAACTGGGTACGCTGGCTCAGGCGTTGCTCTTCCAGCAGTTTATTGTTCGCCAGCAGCACCTTACGGCGTTCCGCCAGCTCCTCTTTGATCTCTTCCATCGCCTGCACAATACGCTCGCGTGGCGTTACGTAGTGCGTTTTCGGGTAGATGGTGTAACGCTGAATAACGGACTCGACGTGGCCGGTGAGCGGGTCGAACAGCGACAGGCGTTCCACCTCTTCGTCAAACAGCTCAACGCGCAGGGCAATGTCGTCCGATTCCGCCGGGAAGATGTCGATAACCTCGCCGCGCACGCGGAACGTACCGCGCTGGAACGCCTGGTCGTTACGGGTGTACTGCAACTCTGCCAGTCGGCGCAAAATCGCACGCTGATCGATGATCATCCCCTGCGTCAGGTGCAGCATCATCTTGAGGTAGAGATCCGGGTCGCCCAGACCGTAGATGGCAGACACCGATGCGACCACCACCACATCACGACGTTCCAGCAGCGCCTTCGTCGCCGAGAGACGCATCTGCTCAATGTGTTCGTTCACCGAGGCATCTTTCTCGATGAAGGTGTCAGAGCTCGGCACGTAGGCTTCTGGCTGGTAGTAATCGTAATACGAGACGAAATACTCGACGGCATTCTCCGGGAAGAACTCTTTCATCTCGCCATACAGCTGCGCCGCCAGCGTTTTGTTGGGCGCCAGCACCATGGTGGGGCGTTGCAGATCCGCAATGACGTTGGCGATGGTGAAGGTTTTACCCGAACCGGTCACCCCCAGCAGCGTCTGGTGTGCCAGCCCATCTTCCAGCCCCTCTTCAAGACGACGGATCGCCTCAGGCTGGTCGCCAGAAGGACGGAAAGCAGAATTCAGTTTGAACGGTTTACTCATGGGCGACAACCTGGTGATGTAAAAAGCGGCAGGTGAGTAATTTTACTCGTTGTGGCCAGGAATGCCAGTAAAAAACACTGGATGTAAAACCAGTAGCGTGTCACGATATTTAGCATAGCACCCGAAGGACTAGCGTATTCCCGGTCAAAATTTCGACTGAGACGACATAAAACACCAGCCCTACCCGGTTATCCCCAGAACATTTTCATTTTTAACATTTGTCAAGCCAGGTAATGGTAGTTTTATGGCAACCGGTGACACTTTTATGACGGCAATTGATTTTATCTAACCAGTTAAATCTTAAAGGATATTTTCCAGAGCCGCGTTTCGCGTCAATTTGGGCGTAACCCGCGTCTTCTCTCGCTTATCGCGTGTTTTCTAACTCTAATGCACATGGTTATCCACAGGAATAGTGGATAACTGCGTCCAGCCCATACAGACTGCCGCTCAGCAAATTCCCGGTTTTTCCCACGAGGCGGTGACAAAAAATTTTTATCGCTAATTTTTGCCAATCAACCGTTGCGTTATTCATAACCAACCAATGAGATCTTGCTCACAATTCAGCAATTTCAGTCCCTGCACCACCGCTAACAGTTCTGGCACTGAGACAGTGCAATCCGCTTATCGATCGGTCGTTTTGCGACGGCATTATCCTAAAAAAGCCTCTTTTTTAATCAGTTCAACGGTTCTGGCAGGAGATTTGCAGCTTCATTAACGAGCCTCACCCACATACATTTTTAAGGAGAGAAAGATGTTGAGTCTGCGTGCAGTCAATCAGTTTTACGGAAACCAACATACGCTATGGAATGTCGATTTGGATTTACCGCAGGGCTTATGCACAGGGGTGATTGGTCTGCCCGGCATGGGAAAAACCACCCTCATCAACTGCATCACCGGCGCGTTACCGGTGCAGAGCGGAACCATCGTCTGGCACGAAGCCGGTGCCCCGCCTTGTGATTTACTGCGTCAGGCACCGGATCAACGCGTGCTGCCGGGGATTGGCTACGTGCCACAGGACCGACGGATTTTTTCGCAACTGACCATTGAGGAAAACTTGCACATCGCCATGCGGGCGACAGGGGCAACGGACACGCGTGCAAAAAGCGATGTCTATGACCTGTTCCCGCAGCTGTGGGCGCTGCGACAGATTCGGGCGAACGGGCTCTCCCCGGACGATCAGTATCAGCTGGCGCTGGCTAACGCGCTGGTCAACCGACCGCGGGTATTGATTCTGGATGAGCCGCTGCAGGGCGCAGGGTACAGCTTTGCTCAGAAGCTGGGCCATCTGCTGGCGAGGCTTAATCGTGAGCTGGGGATGACGGTGTTATTAGCCGAGCAGCAACTGTCGTTTATCCGCCGGGTAGTGGATCGCTTCTGTATGCTGTATCGCGGGCGTAACGTGGCCCAGGGCCACGTTACCGAGCTGGATGACGAGCTTATTGCCCACTGGATGTCGCGGGAAGCAAGGCACTGAGGTCGAGATAATGTCCGGTGTCGGCGTGCTCAGCACCGTCCGCAAGCCATGGGATCTCCCCAAGGAACGGCGCGGGAAGCACTCGCCTGAGCGTGGCCAGATACTCCTGATGACGCTTACCGGGTGCGACCACGTCGTTGGCTATCCAGCCCGCCAGACGCAGCCCGGCCTGCTGAATAGCCTGTGCCGTTAACATGGCGTGGTTGATACAGCCGAGCTTCACCCCGACCACGAGGATCACCGGAAGCTGCTCGCGCTGGACCCAGTCCGCAAACGTCAGTTCGTCCGACAGCGGCGTAAACCACCCCCCTGCGCCTTCCACCAGTACCCAGTCAGCCTGGCGTTCCAGTGCGCTCAGGCCGTCCGAGAGCACGGAAAACGCGATGGGGCGACCTTCGTCGGCGCTGATAATGTGCGGCGACGTCGGCTCGGCAAAGGTATAGGGATTCACCGCCGCATAGTCCAGCGGCAGCGTGCTGTTACGCTGCAGCGCCAGCGCGTCGGTATTGCGTAACCCCTGTGCCGTCATCTCACTTCCGGAGGCGACGGGCTTGTACCCGGCGGTGGTTTTGCCCTGCAGACGAGCCGCCTGCAACAGCGCGGAACTGGCCACCGTTTTACCCACTTCGGTATCCGTTCCGGTGACAAAATAACGTTCAGTCACGTTCGATAATCCCATGAAAGAGTTGATAAGAGAGCGGGAAAGTGCCCCGCCGCTGCGGCCAGGCCAGCTCCAGGCGCTGCAATTGCCCGCGCGTGAGCGGTTTTCTCTCGCGCCCGGCATGCAGATGCGTAGCGCCAATGCCCTTCAGCGAGCGCATGGCGCTGAACGCATCACTAAAGTTCAGCGTGATGGTCTGCACCTGGCTGCGAAAGCGCCAGCCCGTCAGCGCGTCCGTCACCTGTTCATACGCTAAAAAGCGGTTGGCGTGCGGCTGTTCGTCTACCGCTTTCCATGCCTGATTCAGCTCGGGCAGCGAGCTTTCCAGCAAGGTGGTAAAGGCCACCTTTCCGCCCGGACGCGCCACGCGATACAGCTCGTTTAACGCCTGCGAAAGGCTACTGCACCACTGTACCGCCAGGTGACTCCACACCAGATCGAACTGCGCATCCGGCAGCGGAAGCGACTCAATATCGCCAGTCAGATAGCGGTCAGCCGCCTGTTGCTGTCGCGCCTCGTCCAGCATCTGCTCAGAGAGATCGAGTGCGGTGACGTGGCTTCCGGCGTCGCGCCAGTAGCGGCTGTTGCCGCCGGGGCCGCATCCGGCATCCAGTACGTACCGGAAACGACGCGCACCGAGTAGCTCAAGCAGCCCCTGAGCGCTCTGACGCTGAAGCTCATCATGCTGCGAATAACTGCGTGCAGCCCGGCCAAACGCCGCCGCAATGGCCTGTTTATTGACTGGCGACATGGAGAGCCTCCAGCAGCGCATCGATATCTTCCGCTTTGTGCGCCGCCGTCAGCGTCAAACGCAGACGCGCCGTACCCGGCGGCACGGTGGGCGGACGGATGGCCGTGACCCACATTCCCCGTTCGCGCAGCGTCTGTGCCAGCGCGAGCGCGCGGCTGTTTTCCCCCACGATAACGGGCTGGATGGCGCTCTGCGAATCGGTGCTTTGGAAAGGAAGCCGATCCAGACCCTGACGGAAACGCTGAATATGTTCTGCCAGACGCGCGCGCCGTTCAGCCCCCTCTTCACCGCGGATCACCTCCAGCGAGGCAGAGAGCGCCACCGCCTGCGCAGGCGGCATACTGGTGCTGTAAATCAGATGTCGGGCGAACTGCAACAGATAATCGGCGACGGACTCGCTGCACAGCACGGCGGCCCCGCTCACGCCAACGCCTTTGCCAAAGGTGACGATCAGCAGTTCCGGCTTCACGCCTTGCTGACTGGCGCTACCGCGACCGTCCTCACCCATCACGCCAATACCGTGGGCATCATCCACCAGCAGCCAGGCGTTTTGCTGTTTCGCAACGTCAGACAGCGCACGAAGCGGCGCGCTGTCGCCATCCATGCTAAACACCCCTTCCGTCACAACCAGCTGTTGTCCGGCACAGGGTTTATCCAGCAGCGTGGCGAGCGAAAGCGCATCGTTGTGGGCAAAGCGCCGCAGCTGTGCCGGGCTGAGACTCGCCGCCTCCAGCAAAGAGGCGTGGCTTAAGCGGTCCGCGGCGATACGATCGTCCTTGCCCATCAGCGCGGCAATCACCGCCTGATTGGCGGCAAAGCCGGAGATGAACAGCAGCGCGCGTGGATAGCCCAGCCAGTCGGCAAGCGTCTCTTCCAGCCCCTGATGCGCTGTTGTATAGCCGCTGACGTGCCCCGAACCACCGCTGCCCACGCCGTAGTGTTCCGCCCCCTGCTGCCAGGCGCGAACAATCGTCGGATGCTGGCTCAGGCCGAGATAATCATTGCTGGAAAAATTACAGTACTGCCGCCGGGCGTGGGTCAGAAAACGGCCTGCACCGTTTTCCACTACCCTGCGAACGCGAAAAGCGTCCCGCGCCCGGCGCTCTTCTAGCGCGGATTGAATACGAGCCTGCCAGGTCATACGGATGCCGCGTTGTAGAACTGTTCGGTATCGGTGTTGAAAATCTGCTGCTCCAGCTGCTGCTGTTGCTCGTTATCTCCCGCCAGCACCTCGGTCTGATGCGGGTTCAGCCCCAGCTTGCGGAACAGCTGGACGTCTTTGTCCTCTTCCGGGTTCGGCGTGGTCAGCAGCTTGCAGCCGTAGAAGATGGAGTTAGCGCCAGCCATAAAGCACATCGCCTGCGTCTGCTCGTTCATCTGTTCGCGACCGGCAGAAAGGCGGACGTATGAGGTTGGCATCATGATGCGCGCGACCGCGATGGTGCGGATAAAATCAAACGCATCGACATCCTCGTTATCCGCCAGCGGCGTGCCTTTGACCTTCACCAGCATGTTGATTGGCACGCTTTCCGGCGGGGTCGGTAGGTTCGCCAGTTGCAGCAGCAGACCGGCGCGATCTTTCACCGTTTCACCCAGCCCCACAATCCCGCCCGAGCACACTTTGATGCCCGCTTCGCGCACTTTGTCCAGCGTATCCAGACGCTCCTGATAGGTACGGGTGGTGATGATGTTGCCGTAAAACTCTGGCGAGGTGTCGAGGTTGTGGTTGTAATAATCCAGCCCTGCAGCAGACAGGCGCTGCGCCTGCTCTTCGTTCAGCGTGCCGAGGGTCATACAGGCTTCCAGCCCCATCTCTTTGACCCCTTTTACCATCTGCTCCAGGTACGGCATGTCGCGATCGTGCGGGTTTTTCCATGCCGCCCCCATGCAGAAACGGGTAGAGCCGGCGTTTTTCGCCTTACGCGCGGAGTCTAGCACCTGCTCCACTTCCATCAGACGTTCGGATTCCAGCCCGGTTTTATAGCGCGCGCTCTGCGGGCAATATTTGCAATCTTCCGGGCAGGCACCGGTCTTGATCGACAGCAGCGTACTGACCTGAACATGGCGCGGATCGAAGTGCTGACGATGCACCTGTTGGGCTGCGAACATCAGCTCCAGGAAAGGTTTATTGAATAATTCAGTGACTTGCGACATCGTCCAGCGTGCGTGGTGAGCCATGGGGCTTCTCCAAAGGGTTTTGTTAATTTTCGGTTCGGTTTATACTCGTAAACCTAAAACTTTTCAAAATGGTTTACAAGTCGATTATGACCCAGGACGATCTCGCCTTCGACCAGCAGCATATCTGGCACCCTTACACCTCCATGACCCGCCCGCTTCCGGTCTACCCGGTGGCCTCGGCCCACGGCTGCGAACTGCACCTTGCCAGCGGCGAGCCGCTTGTTGACGGTATGTCATCCTGGTGGGCGGCCATTCACGGGTACAACCACCCGCGTCTGAATGCCGCGATGAAAGCGCAGATTGAGCAGATGTCGCACGTGATGTTTGGCGGCATTACCCATCAACCGGCGGTTGATCTCTGCCGTCGTCTGGTGGCGATGACGCCCGATGCGCTGGAGTGCGTGTTCCTTGCCGACTCCGGCTCGGTGGCGGTGGAAGTGGCGATGAAAATGGCGCTGCAGTACTGGCATGCCAGGGGGGAATCCCGTCAGCGATTCCTGACCTTCCGCAACGGCTACCACGGCGATACCTTTGGCGCGATGTCGGTGTGCGATCCGGATAACTCCATGCACAGCCTGTGGAAGGGGTACCTGCCGGAAAACCTGTTTGCCCCGGCCCCGCAGAGCCGTTTCGACGGCGAGTGGAATGAAATGGACATGGTCGGCTTTGCGCGGCTGATGGCTGCCCACCGCCATGAGATTGCCGCCGTGATCCTCGAACCTATTGTTCAGGGTGCTGGTGGGATGCGCATGTACCATCCCGAGTGGTTAAAACGCATTCGTAAAATGTGTGACCGCGAGGGCATCCTGCTGATTGCCGATGAGATCGCCACCGGATTTGGCCGCACGGGTAAGCTGTTTGCCTGCGAACATGCGGATATCACACCGGATATCCTGTGCCTGGGGAAAGCGCTGACCGGCGGCACCATGACACTCTCAGCCACCCTCACTACCCGCCAGGTGGCCGACACCATCAGCGACGGCGAAGCGGGCTGCTTTATGCATGGCCCTACCTTTATGGGCAATCCGCTGGCCTGCGCGGTGGCAAACGAAAGTCTCGCGATCCTGCAAAACGGCGAGTGGCAAACGCAGGTTGCGGCGATTGAGGCGCAACTGAAAGAAGAGCTCAGTGCCGCCTCGGGGGCGAATTTCGTGGCGGACGTGCGCGTGCTGGGTGCCATCGGCGTGATTGAGACCACCCATCCGGTGAATATGGCGGCATTGCAGCGCTTCTTTGTAGAGCGGGGTGTCTGGGTGCGGCCTTTCGGCAAGCTTATCTACCTGATGCCACCGTATATCATCACGGCTGAACAGCTACGCACGTTAACCGCCGCGGTGGTTGAAGCCGTTAACATTCCGGCGCATTTCACGATTTGACCCTATGCGTTACACTTCCTGAACGAGTGAATAACGAGGGCAAACCGTATGAAAATCATCAGTAAAGATCTGCGCGACGGCGAAAAACTGCCTGAACGCCACGTCTTCAACGGGATGGGGTATCAGGGAGATAATATCTCTCCGCATCTGGCATGGGACGATGTGCCGGCGGGCACCAAAAGCTTTGTGGTCACCTGCTACGACCCGGATGCGCCGACCGGCTCCGGCTGGTGGCACTGGGTTGTGGCCAACCTGCCCGCCGATACGCGCGTTCTGCCGCAGGGTTCCGGCTCCGACCTGGTCGCCCTGCCGGAAGGCGCCATTCAGACGCGCACCGATTTTGGGAAAGCCGGTTACGGTGGCGCAGCGCCGCCAAAAGGAGAAACGCACCGCTATATCTTCACGGTTCACGCGCTGGATGTAGAGAAGATTGAGGTCGACGAAGGGGCGAGCGGCGCGATGGTAGGGTTTAATGTGCATTTCCATTCGCTGGAGAGCGCGTCGATTACGGCGATGTATTCGTAATTGTGCGGGCTGATGACCCCTCACCCCAGCCCTCTCCCCAAAGGGGAGAGGGTGTTCAAGTCCCCTCGCCCCTTTGGGGAGAGGGTTAGGGTGAGGGGGAAAAAATCACAACACCGGCGGCAACAACCCCACCAGACGCCCCTCTTCCAGAAGCTGCATCGCCTTATCAATATCCGGCGCAAAGAAGCGGTCATCATCGTAATGCGATACGTGCTCACGCAGCGCATGACGTGCCTGCTCCAGCAGCGGGCTGGACTTCAGCCCTTCACGCAGATCGATCCCCTGACACGCCGCCAGCCATTCCACTGCCAGCATGCCACGGGTATTGGCGGCCATCTCCCACAGACGACGTCCGGCTGCCGGAGCCATTGAGACGTGGTCTTCCTGGTTGGCAGAGGTTGGCAGGCTGTCCACGCTGTGCGGATGCGACAGCGCTTTGTTTTCGCTCGCCAGCGCTGCGGCCGTCACCTGGGCAATCATAAAGCCTGAATTCACCCCGCCGTTGCGCACCAGGAACGGTGGCAGCTGGGACATATGCTTATCCATCATCAGCGCAATTCGCCGCTCGGACAAGGCGCCCACTTCGGCAATCGCCAGCGCGATGTTATCCGCCGCCATCGCCACGGGCTCGGCGTGGAAGTTACCACCGGAGACCACCTCGTTTTCCTGGGCGAACACCAGCGGGTTATCGGACACCGCGTTGGCTTCCACCAGCAGCACTTCTGCGGCCTGGCGCAGCTGCGTCAGACACGCGCCCATCACCTGCGGCTGACAGCGCAGCGAGTACGGATCCTGTACCTTGTCACAGTTATGGTGCGAATCAGCAATCTCACTGGTCTCCGTCAGCAGATGGCGATACATCGCGGAAGCGTCAATTTGCCCGCGCTGGCCACGTACGTCATGAATACGCGCGTCAAACGGACGACGCGAGCCCAGCACCGCCTCCGTGGTCAGCGCACCGCACACCACGGCCGAGGCGAACAGATCTTCGGCTTCAAACAGACCGCGCAGCGCAAAGGCCGTGGAGGCCTGCGTGCCGTTAAGCAGCGCCAGCCCCTCTTTTGCCGCAAGGGTGATTGGCGCTAATCCGGCCTTTTTCAGCGCCTCTTTTGCCGGGAGCCACTCTCCCTGCCAGCGCGCCTGACCTTCCCCCAACAACAGCAGCGACATATGCGCCAGCGGGGCGAGATCGCCGGAGGCGCCAACGGAGCCTTTGGCGGGGATCCACGGATAGACTTCCGCGTTCACCAGCGCTATCAGGGCCTGGATCACGCTCAGACGAATGCCGGAAAAGCCGCGCGCCAGACTGTTAATTTTGAGCACCATCATCAGACGGACAATCTCGTCGTCCAGCGGCTGGCCAACGCCTGCGGCATGGGAAAGCACCAGCGAACGCTGGAGATTTTCCAGATCGTGCGTGGCAATGCGTGTCTGCGCCAGCAAACCAAAACCGGTGTTGATACCGTAGGCGGTACGCCCCTCGGCAATAATGGCTTCAACGCAGGCCACGCTGTCGTTAATGGCGGCATGGGCGCATTCATCCAGCGAGAGCGTGACCGGCTGACGCCAGACGTGACGCAGCTGTTTGAGCGTGAGCGAGCCGGGAGTGAGTGTTAACGCGTTCATTCATGCTTTCCTTGTGTGGCAGGGATCATCGGCAGGTTAAGTCCCTGCTCTGTGGCACATTCAATAGCAATCTCGTAACCCGCATCTGCGTGACGCATCACGCCGGTTGCCGGGTCGTTGTGCAGCACGCGTGCGATACGCGCGGCGGCTTCATCCGTTCCGTCACAGACGATAACCATCCCGGAATGCTGGGAGAAGCCCATCCCCACGCCGCCACCGTGGTGCAGCGATACCCAGGTCGCGCCGCTGGCGGTGTTGAGTAAGGCATTCAGCAGCGGCCAGTCGGAGACCGCGTCTGAGCCGTCGCGCATGGCTTCGGTTTCACGGTTCGGGCTGGCGACGGAGCCAGAATCCAGATGGTCGCGACCAATCACAATCGGGGCTGACACTTCGCCGCTGCGCACCATTTCGTTAAAAGCCAGACCCAGCTTTTGCCGCCACGCCAGCCCAACCCAGCAGATACGCGCCGGCAAGCCCTGGAAGTTAATGCGCTCGCGGGCCATATCCAGCCAGTGGTGCAGGTGTTCATCGTCCGCGACAATTTCCTTCACTTTGGCATCGGTTTTGTAGATATCTTCCGGGTCGCCGGACAGGGCCACCCAGCGGAACGGACCGGTACCGCGACAGAACAACGGACGAATATAGGCTGGGACAAATCCCGGAAAATCAAAGGCGTTGCTGACGCCCATCTCTTTTGCCATCTGGCGGATGTTGTTGCCGTAATCGAAGGTCGGAATGCCCATCTCGCTGAACGCCAGCATGGCGGAGACGTGTTCTGCCATCGAACGCTTAGCGGCCAGTACCGTGCCTTCAGGATCGGTTTCGGCTTTTTGCTGGTAGGCTTCCCACGTCCAGCCTTTTGGCAGATAGCCGTGCAGCGGATCGTGGGCGCTGGTCTGGTCGGTGACGAGGTCAGGGCGAACGCCACGGGCCACGAGTTCCGGCAGGATCTCTGCCGCGTTGCCGCACAACGCTATCGATACCGCTTTACCTTCCGCGGTGTATTTTTTGATACGCGCCAGCGCGTCATCGAGGCTGTCGGCCTGTTCGTCAACATAGCGGGTACGCAGACGGAAATCGATGCGGCTCTGCTGGCACTCAATGTTCAGCGAGCAGGCGCCAGCCAGCGTCGCGGCCAGCGGCTGTGCACCGCCCATGCCACCCAGACCCGCGGTCAGTACCCAGCGGCCTTTCAGCGAGCCGTTGTAGTGCTGACGACCGGCTTCGACGAAGGTTTCATAGGTGCCCTGCACAATCCCCTGGCTGCCAATGTAGATCCAGCTACCCGCGGTCATCTGGCCATACATCGCCAGCCCTTTGGCATCCAGTTCGTTAAAGTGTTCCCAGGTCGCCCAGTGTGGGACCAGGTTAGAGTTGGCAATCAAAACGCGCGGCGCGTTTTTGTGGGTTTTAAACACGCCGACCGGCTTGCCGGATTGCACCAGCAGGGTTTCGTCGTGTTCCAGTTCGGTCAGGGCCTTAACAATGGCGTCATAGCATTCCCAGTTGCGCGCGGCGCGGCCAATGCCGCCGTACACCACCAGCTCGTGGGGGTTTTCCGCAACCTCAGGATCAAGGTTGTTCATCAACATGCGCAGTGGTGCTTCGGTGAGCCAGCTTTTGGCGGTAAGGGTGGTGCCGCGCGCGGCGCGGACATCCTGCTGACGGTATTTACCTGACGACATTGTGTGCTCCTCATACGGGACAGATGATGCATTTAGATATACTTGTATAGACAAGCACACACAAGGTCAGATTTAACAAAAAAGATACAATTTTGTTATATTGCGTTAGCTATCACGCTTTTAAAACTTATGACATAAAGTGGCCCTGCAACCGATAGCGGCTACCGGGGAACAGCAGTCTTGCATGCGACACAATCTGCGCGGATGACCAGGTGCGGCGGCGGATCAGCAGGCAGGGATCGTGCTCTTTGATACGCAGCAGCTCGCACTCCTGCGGCGTCGCGCGCACCGCTTCCACAATATGCTCCCCTTCCGTCAGCGGTGCGACAAGCGAGAGAAAGGCATGTGGCGTGGTTTGAGTGTAATCCTGATCCAGATAGTCCGGTATCCGTTCGGCGTTAACGCAGCGATCCTCAATCTGCACCGGCACGTCATTTTCGAAATGCACCATTACGGAATGGAAGATCCGGGTTCCCTCCTTGACGTTCAGTACCGCAGCCTGCTCGGCGCTGGCCTGCGTCTCTTCAAGCACCAGCACTTCGCAGTGGTGCTGATGGTTTCGCGACGCTATCTCGTCCGCAATGCTGCGGATTTCAAACAGCGCCGATTGTCCTTTCGGCTCCGCCACAAACGTCCCGACCCCCTGCAGACGCACCAGCAGGCCTTCGTCGGTTAGCTCGCGTAACGCCCGGTTGATGGTCATCCGGCTAAAACCAAACTGCGCCACCAGATCGGCTTCAGAGGGAATGCGGTCATGCGGCCGCCAGACGCCGGTGGCGATTTTTTCGCTGATCATCTGCTTCACCTTTTCATAGAAAGGCGCGGGAGAGCCGGACGGCGGCTGAGGTGAGCGTGAGAACATCGTGACTCCTTAAATATTGTTATGCCCACCAGTGAGCAATTTGCCAGGCCAGACGGGCGGCAAGCTTCGCCCCCTGTCCGTCCCGATCGTAGTGAGGGTTAAATTCTACCAGATCGGCGGCCTGCAGTTTTCCGCTACGGCAAATGCGTTCGATCGCGGGCAGGAGATCCCGCGCAGGCACGCCTAACGCCGCGGGGGCTGACACGGCGGGCATCTCGGCTGCGGGCAGAACGTCCAGATCAATGGTGAGGTAAACACGATCGGCCTGCGCCAGCACCTGTTCCAGCGCTGGTAGCGCATCCCGGTGGAAATGCAGATCGTCCACCAGCGTGGCGTTAAGCCGTTCAGCCTCGTCAAACAGCGCCTGGGTGTTCGCCGCGCGGCTGACGCCAAAACAGGCGTACTGAAATTCCCGCGCGTGGTCAGCACAGTAGTTCGCCAGCTGACGAAACGGGGTGCCGGAGGTGGCCCGTTCGGCCTTGCGCAAATCAAGATGCGCATCCAGGTTGATGACCGCCACGCGCTCATTCGGGAACGCCTCAAGAATACCACGGCCGTGGGCCCAGGCGGTCTCGTGTCCGCCGCCCAACACCAGCGTACGCATGCCAGCCTGCTGACAGGTGACCACGGCATCGCTCAGTGCCTGTTGGCCCTCTTCCAGTTGGTCATCCTCAACATAAACCGACCCCATGTCCACCAGCCGTTCGTGGCCGGAATGCGTTGCCATGTTCGCCAGCGCCTTACGCAGCACGTCGGGAGCCTGCGCCGCCCCCTGCCTGCCCTGATTACGCCTTACTCCTTCATCACAGGCAAAGCCTATCAGCGCAATCGCGGATGAAACCGGGGTAAATTGCGACGGCTGGCGTATGGTCTGAAAAATACGTTTTGCGTTGCTGGCCTCGGCGCTGTCGTCGCGCCCCTGCCAGACGGTCTCTGCAACGGGCTGCCAACTCATACTGCCTCCCCCCGGAAAATGCGTTGATACAGCGGATTGCGTCCCGGCTCGTAAACCATTTCTACCGGATGGTCTGCATCCCAGACGATAAAATCAGCCATAAAACCGGCCTTTAACTGCCCGTGCGTTGTTCCACGCCCCAGCGCCTGCGCGGCGTGCCGCGTGACGCCAGCCCAGGCCTCTTCAGGCGTCAGGCCAAACTGTACGCAGGCCATGTTCATGGCCAGATGAATGCTCGCGAACGGGCTGGTGCCGGGGTTGTAATCCGTGGCGACCGCCATCGGTACGCCCTGCGCCCGGAGCTGTTCAACCGGTGGACGCTGACGCTCCTGAAGAAAATAGAACGCGCCGGGCAGCAGTACCGCAACCGTGCCGCTTTGCGCCATGGCCTGAACACCCTTCTCATCCAGGTATTCGATATGATCGGCAGATAACCCTTTAAATCGGCTGACCAGCGCCGCACCGCCCAGGTTAGAAAGTTGCTCCACGTGCCCTTTCACCGGAATACCCCGTGCGCGGGCGGCCAGGAAAAGCCGCTCGGTTTGTGCTGGCGTGAAGCCGACGTTTTCACAAAAAACATCCACCGCTTCGAACAGCCCTTTTTGCCACAGTTCGGGCATGATCTGCTCGCACACCAGTGTGAGGTACGCGTCTGGATCGTGGCGGTATTCCGCCGGAACCGCATGTGCCGCCAGCAGGGTTGGGCTGATCTCAACCGGATTACTCAGGCTGAGCTGGCGTGCGACCTGCAGCATTTTTTCTTCAGCCGCGGCGTTAAGACCGTAGCCGGATTTGATTTCCAGGGTGGTCACCCCTTCATTCATTAACCGCTCCAGCCGCTGCTGCGCCAGTGTAAGCAAATTTTCCGGCGAACTGTCGCGGGTTGCCGAGACGGTGGCGTTAATTCCGCCCCCCTGTGCGCTGATGGTCTGATAGGAGACACCGTTGAGACGCTGCTCCCACTCCGCCGCGCGATTGCCGCCAAACACCAGGTGGGTATGGCAGTCGATAAGACCCGGCGTGACCAGGCGTCCACCGAGATCGACGCATTTATCATGCCCGGAAGGGAGGTCTGCTTCAGGAATGACGGCCAGAAGGGTTTGACCGCGCACCACAAGGGCATGATGCGCTTGCAGGCCATAAGATTCTTCACCAGGAACCATTGTCGCCAGTCGCGCATTTCGCCATATCACATCGTCGGGATGAAGTTGCAGCATAAGCCTTTCACTTGTCATGGGTTGTATAGACATTTATTTTCATCTGCTGGCTGCTGTCAACCGCCTTTATGAAAATGTTATTTATTTGTGACGACTTTCCCGCCCCCTGCGGGCGAAAAATGCAACTTTTCCCCTTTTTATCTTCCCGTTTCGCTCAACTTAGTATAAAAAAGCAGGCTATTTCGTCTATCTCGTTTAAGACTTGCATACCCAGGAGCTTCACCTTGAACATTTCCAGGATTTCCCGTCTGGCGTTGGCACTCGCCTTTGGCGTGACATTATCCGCATGCAGTTCAACGCCACCGGATCAGCGACCTTCTGAGCAGGTCGCGCCAGGCACCGCGTCCCGTCCGATTTTGTCCGCTGATGAAGCGAAAAACTTCGATCGCGCGCACTACTTCTCCGCGATGGATCCAAACGCTGCGCCGTGGACGCCGTCTTCTACTAACCTGCCGAAGCAGCCAAACTTTGTTGTGGGTCCGGCAGGGGCGCAGGGCGTGACGCATACCTCTATTCAGGCTGCGGTTGACGCTGCCATCACCAAACACAGCGCATCTCGCCAGTACATCGCGATCATGCCAGGTGAATATGAAGGTACCGTTTACATTCCGGCAGCACCGGGCAGCATCACCCTTTACGGTCTGGGCGAAAAAGCCATCGACGTTAAAATTGGTCTGGCGATTGATTCCGAGATTGACAGCACCACCTGGCGTCACCTGGTCAACCCGGCGGGTAAATACATGCCGGGCAAACCGGCCTGGTATATGTTTGATAACTGCCAGAGCAAGCGTGCAGCTACCATTGGCGTGATGTGTTCTGCGGTCGTCTGGTCTCAGAACAACGGTCTGCAACTGCAAAACCTGACCATTCAGAACACCCTGGGCGACAGCGTTGATGCGGGTAACCACCAGGCCGTGGCGCTGCGTAGCGATGGCGACAAAGTGCAGATCAACAACGTGAATATTCTGGGTCGTCAGAACACCTTCTTCGTGACCAACAGCGGCGTACAGAACACCCTGCAGAATAACCGTCTGACCCGTACGCTGGTGACCAACAGCTACATCGAAGGTGATGTGGATATGGTCTCCGGTCGTGGCGCGGTGGTATTTGATAACACCGATTTCCGCGTCGTGAACTCACGTACCCAGCAGGAAGGTTATGTCTTTGCGCCAGCGACACAGTCTAATCTGTTCTACGGTTTCCTCGCCGTCAACAGCCGCTTCAACGCCTCCGGTGACGGCGTGGCGCAGCTGGGTCGCTCCCTGGACGTGGACTCTGCAACCAACGGTCAGGTTGTGATCCGCGACAGCGTTATCAACGAAGGTTTCAACGTGGCAAAACCATGGGCTGACGCCGCCATCTCCAAACGTCCATTCTCCGGCAATACCGGTTCCGTGGACGATAAAGGAAACGTGCAGCGTAACCTGAACGACGCTAACTTCAACCGCATGTGGGAATACAACAACCGCGGTCTGGGTAGCAAAGTGGTTGCTGAGCCGAAGCAGTAATCTGTTTTGCCGGGTGGCGGCTTCGCCTTACCCGGCCTGTCCGTTACTGCAGTACCACCGGGCATAAAAAAACCTCGCGTTCGCGAGGTTTTTTGTTTTAAGCCGCTTAGTGAGCGTTTACCACTACCCACATTGGCCCCTGGCCTACCGCATAGCGCCCTTTCTCTTCCAGCAAGCCCTGCTCGCCTTTGATTTCGTACAGGGCGATGTGGTGAGACTTCTGCCCCGCTGCAATCAGGTATTTACCGCTGTGATCGATATTAAAGCCACGCGGCTGCGTTTCCGTCGGCTGGAAGCCTTCTACTGCCAGCACGCTGCCGTCTTCCGAGACGCTAAAGATGGTGATCAGGCTGGAAGTACGGTCACAGGCGTAGAGATGGCGACCATCCGGCGTAATGTGAATATCCGCCGCCCAGCGGGTATCCGAGAAGTCAGACGGCATCATATCCAGCGTCTGCACGCACTCAATCTGCCCGTTAGGATCTTTCAGTTCCCAGACGTCCACTGAACTGTTCAGCTCGTTGACCACGTAGGCGTACTGCTGGTTTGGATGGAAGACCATATGACGCGGGCCTGCCCCCTCTACGGTGGTCACTTCAGCCGGATTCTGCGCCACCAGGTGACCATCGTCGCTCAGGGTAAACAGGCAGATACGATCCTGCTTCAGCGCCGGTACCCACAGCGTGCGGTTATCCGGAGAGATGTTCGCCGAGTGGCAGCCTTCCAGCCCTTCCACCACATCCACGGTTTCGACCGGAATGCCCTCTTCCAGACGCGTCACGCTGACACAGCCCGCGTTATAGGAGCCGCTGAAAACAAAGTTGCCCTGGCGATCGGTTGAGATGTGAGTTGGGCTACCCGGCAATGGCGCTTCCGCAGTGTAAGTCAGCGCGCCGTCATCCGGAGAGATGCGGTAGGCCAGCACGCGAAACTCCGGGCGCACACCCACGTACAAGAAACGTTTATCCGGGCTGATCGCCATTGGTTGTACCTGACCAGGCACATCAACAACCTGCACCAGCGTGAGGGTCCCCTCGGCATTTAAACGCCAGACGTGGATCTGCTGGCTTTCAGGACTGGCGGTATAAACGGTTTGTTTCATGAATATTCACTCCTCACTGCGCATGAAAGTAGGTAACTTTTGACGGTGAATGCTGAATTGTCGACGGGAATTTTGACGCGTTCGCCTCTCGGTGTACCATCCCATCAGATCGTAAATTCAATATTAACCCGGAAAAACAAATGACCTCGCGTGTGATTGCTCTGGATTTAGACGGTACCTTACTGACGCCGCAAAAAACCCTTCTCCCCTCCTCCCTTCAAGCGCTTAAACGCGCGCAGGAAGTGGGATATCAACTCCTTATCGTAACGGGTCGACATCACGTTGCCATTCACCCTTTTTATCAGGCACTGGCGTTAGATACACCTGCAATTTGTTGTAATGGCACTTATTTGTATGATTATCAAGCAAAAAAGGTTTTAGAATCCGACCCGCTGCCGGTTCCCCAGGCATTGCAGTTAATTGATCTGCTGGATGAACATGCGATCCACGGCCTGATGTATGTCGATAATGCGATGGTCTATGAGCGCCCGACCGGCCACGTTATCCGCACCACCAACTGGGCTCAGTCACTGCCAGAAGCGCAGCGTCCGGTCTTTACCCAGGTCTCTTCCCTGCGCCAGGCGGCTCAGGATGTTGAGGCTATCTGGAAATTCGCGTTAACCGATGAAGATACCAGCAAACTGAATACCTTCGCGAAACACGTTGAACAGGCGCTGGGTCTGGAGTGCGAATGGTCCTGGCATGACCAGGTGGATATTGCCCGTAAAGGCAACAGCAAAGGTAAACGCCTGACGCAGTTCGTGGAGTCTCAGGGGTGGTCAATGCAGGATGTGATCGCCTTTGGCGATAACTACAACGACATCAGCATGCTGGAATCCGCCGGAACGGGCGTGGCAATGGGCAATGCCGATGACGCGGTGAAAGCGCGCGCTAACGTGGTGATTGGCGATAACACCACCGACAGCATCGCGCAGTATATTTATACCCACCTGCTGTAATCAGGTGGTAATGGAGACGCTCTTGATTTGCGCGTAAAGCCACAGGCCAGGTTTGATCCCTAACTCATCCCTGGCCCACGGACTGATCCGTGCCCAGAGCGTCCTGCTCCCCACCTCAAGCTGCACCTCTACCTGACCGTTATCATCAAAACACTCGGCGACCTTCGCGCGCAGGATATTTCGGATACTGGTCTGCAGCGGAGGCTGTAAAACCAGAGAGACATCCGACGCCTGAATACGAATACGCAGCGCCGACTGCAGGGGCTTGTCGATTTTATTCACCCACAGGTGCTGGTCGCCCAACGCCAGGGCGGTCATCGCGTAATGCGGATGGTGCTCCAGCACGCTCACCTTCAGGATACTGCTCTGCTGCTCCCGGGGCAGCCACGGGTGCATGACGCTACTGCCCCAGACCTCTTCAAGATTGCCAAACGCCTTTACGCTGCCGTTTTCCAGCACCAGTACGTTATCCGCCAGATGCAGAATTTCATCCAGGGAGTGGCTGACGTACAGCATCGGGATCTTGATTTCACGCGCCAGGCGCTGGAGATACGGCAGGAGTTCACGTTTACGCGGAATATCCAGCGAGGCCAGCGGCTCATCAAGCAGCAGGAGTTCGGGGGCGGTGAGCAACGCGCGCCCTATCGCCACTCGCTGTTTCTCACCGCCGGAGAGCGAGGAAGGCAACCGGTCAAGCAGTGGCTCAATGCCCAGCAGCGTCACCAGCTTGTCAAACTGCGCGGCCATGCTTTTGGCCATGCCATAACGCAGATTCCCGCGCACGCTGTAGTGCGGGAATAACCGCGCATCCTGAAACACATAGCCAATACGCCGTTTATCCGGCGTCAGGTAAATCTTGTTTTCAACGTCATTCAGGACG
The DNA here is from genome assembly GCF_013391025.1 of Enterobacter sp. SECR19-1250. Taxonomy (NCBI): domain Bacteria; kingdom Pseudomonadati; phylum Pseudomonadota; class Gammaproteobacteria; order Enterobacterales; family Enterobacteriaceae; genus Enterobacter; species Enterobacter sp. SECR19-1250. Next base: position 41,355 of record NZ_JACASJ010000022.1, read on the forward strand.
CGATCGTTCAGCACAATGCGCCCTGCCTGCGGGCGTGTCAGGCCACCGATCGCATTAATGAGCGAGGTTTTCCCGGCGCCGGAGACCCCAAAGATGGCGGTGATGCCGGTGGCAGGCAGCGTCTCGTCCAGTGTAAGGGTGTGGTTTCCCAGCGTCTGGGTGAAATGGAGTTCCAGCATAACTATTTCCCCATCCGCTCGCGGCTGAGTCGCGCCAGCCATTCAGAGACCAGCAGCGATATCAGCGCCAGCACAATTGAGATAACGCACAGACGCGCCGCAGCACCTTCGCCACCTGGCGTCTGTATCAGCGTATACATGGCCGAAGGGATCGTCCGCGTTTCACCGGGGATGTTCGAAACAAAGGTAATGGTGGCACCGAATTCACCCAGCGAACGGGCAAAGGCCAGTACCGTACCGACAATAATGCCCGGCAGCGTGAGCGGTAGCGTAATGGTGAAAAAGACGCGCCAGCGCCCGGCACCCAGCGTGCGGGCGGCCTGTTCCAGTTTGATATCCACCCCTTCCAGCGCCAGGCGGATAGCCCTCACCATCAGCGGAAATGACATCACCGCCGCGGCCAGCACCGCACCGCGCCAGCTAAAGGCAAAGGTCAGCCCGAACCAGTCGTACAGCCATTGGCCGATAAACCCGCGTCGGCCCATGGACACCAGCAGCAGATATCCCACCACGACGGGCGGCAATACCAGCGGAAGATGGAGAACGCTGTCAAGTAGCGCTTTGCCGGGAAACTTACAGCGCACCAGCAACCAGGCAAAAAAGATCCCAAAGGGCAAACTTAGCGCAACCGCCAGGGAAGAGACTTTCAGGCTCAGCAGTACAGCCTGCCATTCAGGATCGGTCAATATCATTCGTGAGTCGTAAATCCATAACGTTTAAAGATTGCGGACGCTTCCGGCCCCTTCAGGTACGCCTGGAAGGCCGTCACGGTCGCATTTTTATGTCCATCAACAATCGCAACAGGATATTCTACTTTTTTGTGGGCGTCTTCCGGGAACGTGCCAACCACTTTGACCCCCTTGCTGGCAACGGCATCCGAGCCGTAGACAATGCCCAGCGGAGCCTCATTGCGCTCCACCAGCGCCAGCGCACCACGTACGTCTTCTGCCGGCGCCAGATCTGATGACAGTGTCTGCCACGCGCCCAGTTTCTGCAGGGCCTCTTTCGCGTAAATCCCAGCCGGTACATGGTCCGGATCGCCCACTGCCAGCCGGCCACCGTTCAGAAGACGCGTCCAGTGAGTCTCTTTGTTGATGGTGATGTCACCCTGCGGACTGGCTTTTGGCGCGACCACGACAAGGCTATTCCCCAGCAGCGTTTCGCGGGTTGTCGTATCCACGGCTTTCTTATCAACGGCGTAATCCATCCATTTCTGATCGGCAGAGATGAACAGATCGGCCGGTGCCCCCGCTTCTATCTGGCGCGCCAGTGTAGAAGAAGACGCGAAAGAGGAGACGACGTCGACGTTCTTCTCTTTTTTATACGCAGCAGCAATATCCTGCATCGCATTCGTCAGCGACGCCGCCGCAAAAACCGTAATTTTACCTTCGTCGGCCAGCGCGTGTCCGGTCAGCGAAAGTGCCAGCGTTGCCCCTGCGAAAAAGCGTAACCCTGTACGTGCCATCTGTAGCTCCTGTGAGTTTCGTTATATACACAATAATATAACGACAACGCCGGAGATATCCCAGCGTTAAATCGTACCGATCAAGAGGTACAATTACCGGATGCTTTAAATCATATCGGCGATGACGAAAAATACTTGAGAGCAAAACGCCCGGGCAAGCCGGGCGTTTTGTGGGGAATCAGTGCTGCTTTTTAGCGCGGTCTCTGTGACCAATGTTCGAAAAGACGTTGAACACTTCACCCAGGCCGTAGATGGCACCGAGGATGATGGCCATCACTACTGGTACCATGATCACGGCGAATACCAGACTTTTCAACAACTCTAACATGGTTTTCTCCAGATATTGTGGACGGCTTATTCTACCCTGAAAAGTAAGAAAAACATCCCCTTTTGTGCGGTCCCCTTTGCGCCCTGTGCCATTTGGTTCACAATAGCTCTTTTGTCAGGACACTCCGTTATGCAGGCTGAAATTCTCCTTACCCTACGACTTCAGCAGAAGCTTTTCGCCGATCCGCGACGTATCGCCCTGCTTAAACAAATAGAACAAACGGGTTCAATAAGCCAGGGGGCAAAGAACGCGGGCATTAGTTATAAAAGCGCCTGGGACGCGATCAACGACATGAATACCCTGAGCGAGCAGATGCTGGTAGAGCGAGCCACGGGCGGCAAAGGGGGCGGTGGCGCCGTGCTGACCCGCTACGGCCAGCGTCTGATTCAGCTTTATGACCTGCTGGCCCAGATCCAGCAGAAAGCGTTCGATGTGCTAAGTGACGATGATAACCTCCCGCTGGACAGCCTGTTAGCCGCCATTTCTCGCTTCTCACTCCAGACCAGCGCCCGCAACCAGTGGTTTGGCACGGTCACCGCGCGCGATAACGGGCAGGTCCAGCAACATATCGAGATCCTGCTTGCCGACGGCACCACCCGCCTGAAAGCCGCGATTACCGCCCAAAGCGGAGAGCGCCTGGGGCTGGATGAAGGCAAGGAGGTGCTGGTGTTGCTGAAAGCGCCGTGGGTCGCAGTGACGCGCGATGCCGAACGCGCCAAAGCGGCAGACAACCAGCTGCAGGGCACCATCCAGCACATTGAACGTGGTGAAGCGCAGTGTGAGGTCCTGATGACCCTGCCGGACGGCCAGGTGCTGTGCGCGACGGTTGCCCTGAGCGAGGCGCACGAATTAGAAGAAGGTGCTGTAGTCACCGCATATTTCAACGCAGACCGGGTAATTATCGCCACATTGTGCTGAGCGGATTGACAAGCGTGTCGACAGTGAGTATCCCTGACATCTGATGCTGCAAAAAATGGGATAAATCATGTCATCATTGCATATTTCGCAAGGTACGTTTCGTCTTGGCGATACCCGAACGCTGACGCTGCCAGATTTAACACTCCATGCGGGTGAAAGCTGGGCATTTGTGGGCACCAACGGAAGCGGCAAGTCCGCGCTGGCCCGAGCGCTGGCCGGAGAGCTCACCCTGCTTAAAGGTGAACGCCAGAGCCATTTTACGCGTACGACGCGCCTGTCGTTTGAACAGTTGCAGAAGCTGGTGAGCGATGAATGGCAGCGTAACAACACGGACCTCCTCAGCCCGGGCGAAGAAGACACGGGCCGCACAACGGCAGAAATTATTCAGGATGAAGTCAACAATCCTGCCCGTTGTCAGCAGCTGGCGGAGCAGTTTGGCATCACCGCCCTTCTCAACCGCCGCTTCAAATACCTTTCTACCGGCGAGACGCGTAAAACGCTGCTCTGCCAGGCGCTGATGAGCGAACCTGAGCTGTTAATCCTGGATGAGCCGTTCGACGGTCTGGACGTGCAGTCCCGCGCCCAACTGGCGGACCTGCTGGCCTCGCTTAACCAGCAGGGCTACACCCTTGTGCTGGTGCTTAACCGTTTTGATGAAATCCCGGATTTTGTGCAGAACGCCGGGGTGCTGGCGGACTGCAGCCTTACCGAAACCGGCGAAAAATCGGTACTGCTAAAGCAGGCGTTAATTGCCCAACTGGCGCACAGCGAAAAGCTCGACGGCATTACCCTGCCCGAACCCGATGCCCCTTCGGTACGTCTCGCTTTAGATCCCAATCAGCCGCGGATTGTGCTGCGTGACGGGGTGGTCTCTTATGACGATCGTCCGATCCTGAATCATCTCAGCTGGACGGTTAACCCGGGCGAACACTGGCAGATTGTCGGTCCCAACGGCGCGGGGAAATCGACGCTGCTGAGTCTGATCACCGGCGATCACCCGCAGGGCTACAGTAACGATCTGACCCTGTTTGGCCGCCGTCGCGGAAGCGGTGAAACCATCTGGGATATCAAAAAGCATATCGGCTATGTCAGCAGCAGCCTGCATCTGGATTACCGGGTCAGCACCACCGTACGCAATGTGATCCTCTCCGGGTACTTTGATTCCATCGGTATTTATCAGGCGGTATCGGACAAACAGCACAAGCTGGCCCAGCAGTGGCTGGATATTCTGGGGATGGACAACCGGGTCGCTGATGCGCCGTTTCACAGTCTGTCCTGGGGGCAGCAGCGTCTGGCATTGATCGTCCGGGCGCTGGTGAAACACCCGACCCTACTGATCCTCGATGAGCCGCTTCAGGGGCTGGATCCGCTGAACCGCCAGCTGATCCGTCGCTTTGTGGATGTGCTGATTGGCGAAGGTGAGACCCAGTTACTGTTTGTCTCACATCATGCTGAAGACGCACCGGCCTGCATCATGCACCGTCTGGAGTTTATCCCGGACGGGGAGCACTATCGTTACCTGCTGAGCAAAATCGATTAACTTCCGGAGGGCGCCGCCCTCCGCTTTTCAGATAACCTGCAGTGATACTCTTTTATCTCTTTGATCTATAATGCGACTGGATCAAAAAAAAGCGGGTTTGAAAAACAGTGTAAACGATTCCACTAATTTATCCCATGTCACACTTTTCACGTCTCTGTTATGCTATGGTTATTACATACCATAAGCCTAATGGAGCGAAATATGCGAGTTCTGGTAACAGGTGGTAGCGGTTACATAGGAAGTCATACCTGTGTGCAACTGCTGCAAAACGGTCATGATGTCATCATCCTCGACAACCTGTGCAATAGTAAGCGCAGCGTGCTGCCTGTGATTGAACGTCTTGGCGGAAAACAGCCGACTTTCGTCGAAGGTGACATCCGCAATGAAGCGTTGATGACCGAGATCCTCCACGACCATGCCATTGAAACGGTGATCCACTTCGCTGGCCTGAAAGCGGTCGGTGAGTCGGTCGCGAAGCCGCTTGAGTATTACGACAACAACGTCAACGGTACCCTGCGTCTTATCTCCGCCATGCGCGCGGCGAACGTCAAAAACTTCATCTTTAGCTCATCCGCCACCGTCTACGGCGATCAGCCTAAAATTCCTTACGTTGAAAGCTTCCCTACCGGTACGCCACAAAGCCCGTACGGCAAAAGCAAACTGATGGTGGAACAGATCCTGACCGACCTGCAAAAAGCACAGCCGGAGTGGAGCATCGCCCTGCTGCGCTACTTCAACCCGGTCGGCGCCCATCCGTCAGGCGATATGGGTGAAGATCCGCAGGGTATTCCAAATAACCTGATGCCGTATATCGCACAGGTGGCGGTGGGCCGCCGCGAGTCGCTGGCGGTATTCGGCAATGACTACCCAACCGAAGATGGCACCGGCGTGCGTGATTACATCCACGTTATGGATCTGGCCGACGGCCACGTGGCAGCAATGCAGCAGTTGGCCGACAAACCGGGCGTGCATATTTACAACCTCGGCGCCGGTATTGGCAGCAGCGTGCTGGATGTGGTTAACGCCTTCAGCAAAGCCTGCGGTAAGCCGGTCAATTATCACTTCGCCCCCCGCCGCGAAGGAGACCTCCCGGCATACTGGGCTGATGCAACCAAAGCCGATAAAGAGCTTAACTGGCGTGTTACCCGCACGCTGGATGAAATGGCACAGGATACCTGGCACTGGCAGTCTCGCCACCCACAAGGTTATCCGGACTAAGGATCCGTCATGACTTCATTCAATCCCGTCGATCATCCGCATCGTCGTTTTAACCCGCTTAGCGGGCAATGGATTTTGGTGTCTCCGCATCGCGCCAAGCGCCCCTGGCAGGGGGCGCAAGAGACGCCTGCAAAACAGACGCTGCCACAGCACGACCCGGACTGCTTCCTGTGTCCGGGCAACACCCGCGTAACGGGAGATAAAAACCCGGACTACAAAGGCACCTTCGTTTTCACCAACGATTTTGCCGCGCTCATGACCGACACGCCGGACGCGCCGCAGAGCGATGATCCGCTGATGCGTTGTGAAAGCGCCCGGGGAACCAGCCGCGTGATCTGCTTCTCGCCCGATCACAGCAAAACGCTACCGGAGCTTAGCGTTGATGCGCTGAAAGAGGTGGTGAGCACCTGGCAGGCACAAACTGCGGAGCTGGGCCAGACTTATCCGTGGGTGCAGGTATTCGAAAATAAAGGCGCCGCGATGGGCTGCTCTAACCCGCATCCACACGGGCAGATCTGGGCGAACAGTTTCCTGCCCAACGAAGCCGAACGCGAAGATCGCCTGCAAAAAGCCTATTACGCGGAAAACGGCTCCCCGATGCTGGTGGACTACACCCGGCGTGAACTGGCCGACGGTAGCCGTACTGTGGTCGAAACGGAACACTGGCTGGCCGTTGTGCCGTACTGGGCGGCGTGGCCCTTTGAAACGCTGCTGCTGCCTAAAGCACATGTTCAGCGCATTACGGATCTCAGCGACGCACAGCGTGACGATCTTGCGCTGGCGCTGAAAAAGCTGACCAGCCGTTACGACAATCTGTTCCAGTGCTCCTTCCCGTACTCAATGGGCTGGCACGGCGCACCGTTTAACGGCGAAGAGAATCAACACTGGCAGTTGCATGCCCATTTCTATCCGCCGCTGCTGCGTTCTGCGACGGTGCGTAAATTTATGGTGGGCTATGAAATGCTGGCGGAAACCCAGCGTGACCTGACGGCAGAACAGGCCGCAGAACGCCTGCGTGCCGTTAGCGATGTCCATTATCGCGAATCAGGAGTCTAATAAATGAGTCTGAAAGATAAAACACAATCCCTGTTTGCTGAAAAATTTGGCTACCCTGCCACCCACGTTATCCAGGCACCTGGCCGCGTAAACCTGATTGGTGAACACACCGACTACAACGACGGTTTTGTTCTGCCCTGTGCCATTGATTACCAGACGGTGATCGCCTGCGCAAAGCGCGATGACCACAAAGTGCGCGTGATTGCGGCGGATTACGGTAATGAGATGGACGAGTTTTCCCTCGATGCCCCGATTGTTATCCACGACAGCCAGCAGTGGTCCAACTATGTGCGCGGCGTGGTGAAACATCTGCAAAAGCGTAACAAGAATTTTGGCGGTGCAGATCTCGTCATCAGCGGCAACGTGCCACAAGGGGCCGGTTTAAGCTCGTCGGCATCACTGGAAGTGGCGGTAGGAACCGTCTTTCAGCAGCTGTACCATCTGCCGCTGGACGGGGCGCAAATCGCACTGAACGGCCAGGAAGCGGAGAATCAGTTTGTGGGCTGCAACTGCGGCATCATGGACCAGCTTATCTCCGCGCTGGGCAAAAAAGAGCATGCGTTACTGATTGACTGCCGAACGCTTGGAACCAAAGCCGTTCCCCTGCCAAAGGGTGCCGCGGTCGTGATTATCAACAGCAACTTTAAACGTACGCTGGTGGGCAGCGAGTACAACACCCGCCGCGAGCAGTGCGAAACCGGCGCACGCTTCTTCCAGCAGCCGGCCCTGCGCGACGTGACGCTTGATGAATTCAACAAAGTGGCGCACGAACTGGATCCGGTAGTGGCAAAACGCGTTCGTCATGTGCTGACCGAAAACGCCCGAACCGTTGAAGCCGCTTCCGCGCTGGCAAAAGGAGACCTGAAACGTATGGGGGAACTGATGGCAGAGTCCCACGCCTCCATGCGCGATGACTTCGAAATCACCGTTCCGCAAATCGACACCCTGGTGGAGATTGTCAAAGCGGTCATCGGCGATAAAGGCGGTGTACGCATGACGGGCGGTGGTTTTGGTGGCTGCATCGTCGCTCTGGTGCCGGAAGATCTCGTCCCGGCCGTCCAGTCGGCGGTGGAGAAACAGTACGAAGCCAAAACGGGCATTAAAGAAACGTTCTATGTTTGTAAAGCATCACAAGGAGCCGGACAGTGCTAAACGAAACGCCAACCCTCGCACCGGATGGTCTGCCGTATCGCCTGTTAACCCTGCGCAACAGCGCGGGGATGGTTGTTACGCTCATGGACTGGGGTGCCACCCTACTTTCCGCCCGCGTACCAATGCCAGACGGCAGCGTGCGCGAAACCCTTCTCGGCTGCGCCTCGCCTGAGCAGTATATCAACCAGGCCGCCTATCTTGGCGCGTCCGTCGGGCGCTATGCGAACCGCATTGCGAAAAGCCGTTTTGAGCTCGACGGTGTTCGCTACACGTTGCTGCCAAGCCAGGGTGAGAACCAGCTGCATGGTGGACCGGAAGGATTTGACAAACGCCGCTGGAAAATTGTCCAGCAAAACGACCGGGAAGTACTGTTTTCACTTGACTCGCTGGATGGCGACCAGGGATTCCCGGGTAACCTTACCGCGTTTGCACGCTTTACGCTGACCGACGACAACCGTATCGCCATTGAATACCGTGCGACGGTCGATAAGCCGTGTCCGGTCAACCTGACCAACCACGCCTACTTCAATCTGGACGGTAACCAGTGCGATGTGCGTAACCATAAGCTGCAGATCCTTGCGGATGCCTATTTGCCGGTAGACGAGATGGGCATTCCGTATCAGGGGCTGAAGCCCGTGGAAGGTACCAGCTTTGACTTCCGCAACGCAAAATCCATCGCCCAGGATTTCCTGAGCGATGACGATCAGCGCAAGGTGAAAGGTTACGACCACGCGTTCCTGCTGCAGGCACAAGGCGATGTTAAACAGCCTGCTGCACAGGTCTGGTCTGCGGATGAAAAACTGCAGATGACGGTCTACACCAGCGCCCCTGCCCTGCAATTCTACTCAGGTAACTATCTTGGCGGGACAACCGCACGAGAGCACGGCGAGTACAGCGACTGGCAAGGTCTGGCGCTGGAAAGCGAGTTCCTGCCGGACAGCCCGAACCATCCCGAATGGCCACAGCCGGACTGTGTGCTGCGCCCGGGTGAAGAGTACGTCAGCGTCACCGAGTATCATTTTACTCCGCACGCTTAACCTCCGGCCGCAACATCGTCAGCCCTCCCCTGGAGGGCTTTTTTCTGCACGCCTTGCTGAAAATAGCGCCAATCGCAGACAAAATCATAACCCTGGATTCACAAGCACCTTACACTCAGAGACTATTTTCGCTATGGTTAGGGTTAAGCGTTGCTGCTGGCACGGCCACGGCAATATAATGAGAATTGTTATCATTCTAAAAATGCTTGAGGAGTAAGAGATGGCTATTACTAAGCTGGTTCTGGTGCGCCACGGCGAAAGCCAGTGGAACAACGAAAACCGCTTCACCGGTTGGTACGACGTTGATCTGTCTGAGAAAGGCGTAAGCGAAGCAAAAGCAGCAGGTAAACTGCTGAAAGAAGAAGGCTTCAGCTTTGATTTTGCTTACACCTCTGTGCTGAAACGTGCCATCCACACCCTGTGGAACGTGCTGGACGAGCTGGATCAGGCCTGGCTGCCGGTTGAGAAATCCTGGAAACTGAACGAGCGTCACTACGGTGCGCTTCAGGGTCTGAACAAAGCCGAAACCGCTGAGAAGTACGGTGACGAGCAGGTTAAACAGTGGCGTCGCGGCTTCGCGGTAACCCCACCAGAGCTGACCAAAGATGACGAGCGCTATCCGGGCCACGACCCGCGTTACGCGAAACTGACCGACGCTGAGCTGCCAACCACCGAGAGCCTGGCGCTGACTATCGACCGCGTTGTTCCTTACTGGAACGAAACCATTCTGCCACGCCTGAAAAGCGGTGAGCGCGTGATCATCGCCGCTCACGGTAACTCCCTGCGCGCGCTGGTGAAATACCTGGACAACATGGGTGAAGACGAGATCCTCGAACTGAACATCCCGACTGGCGTACCGCTGGTGTATGAGTTCGACGAAAACTTCAAGCCAATCAAACACTACTATCTGGGTAACGCGGATGAGATCGCAGCGAAAGCCGCGGCTGTTGCGAACCAGGGTAAAGCGAAGTAATTTTCGCCGGACATAAAAAAAGCGCGGAGCCTTCCGCGCTTTTTTATTTGTGCCGGAAGAATCAACCGCGACGGGCTTTTACCGCATTCGCCAGCTGACGCAGGATGGCGTCGGTATCTTCCCAGCCAATGCAGGCATCCGTCACGCTCTTGCCATAGACCAGCGGCTCGCTGCCTTCGAGGTTCTGGTTACCCTCAACCAGATGGCTTTCAATCATCACCCCTATCACCGCTTTCTCGCCGCCAGCAATCTGCTGACAAACATCTGCGCCGACTTCCATCTGCTTTTTAAACTGCTTGCTGGAGTTGGCGTGGCTGCAGTCGATCATCACCTGAGGCGGCAGCCCCGCTTTTTCCAGCCCGACCTTCACTTCCGCGACATGTTTTGCGCTGTAGTTAGGCTCTTTACCGCCGCGCAGAATGATATGGCAGTCACCGTTACCGCTGGTGTTAACAATGGCAGAGTGACCCCATTTGGTCACGGACAGGAAGCAGTGTGGTGCCCCCGCCGCATTGATGGCGTCAATAGCGACTTTGATGGTGCCATCGGTACCGTTTTTAAAACCCACCGGGCAAGAGAGGCCGGACGCCAGTTCACGGTGAACCTGAGATTCAGTGGTACGCGCGCCAATGGCGCCCCAGCTCATCAGGTCTGCCAGATATTGTGGCGTAATCATATCCAAGAACTCACCGGCGGCTGGCAGGCCACTGTCGTTAATCTCCAGCAGCAGCTTGCGCGCAATACGCAGGCCGTCGTTAATCTGGAAGCTGTTGTCCATATGCGGATCGTTAATCAGCCCTTTCCAGCCAACGGTGGTGCGCGGCTTTTCAAAGTACACGCGCATCACAATTTCCAGCTCATTTTTAAGCTCTTCGCGCAGCTTAAGCAGTCTCGCGGCATACTCTTTTGCCGCGGCAGGATCGTGGATTGAGCACGGGCCAATCACCACCAGAAGACGATCGTCATTACCTTTCAGGATCTTGTGGATCGCTTTACGAGCATGAGAAACCGTGTTTGCGGCATTTTCAGTGGCGGGGAATTTCTCAAGGAGTGCTACAGGAGGTAATAACTCATTGATCTCTTTAATGCGTAAATCGTCGTTCTGATAATTCATCTTCTTTCCAGCTCTGCCATATCTTTAGTAATGAAAGCAATCCTTTCAATCTATCTTGTCGACCAGGAAGTGTAAACACGGTTTTACACTTCACGCAGATAATTCCTGGAATTCGCCTAAAAATCGCCACAAAATAGCGAAAAACGAGATCTAACCTAAGCTTTTTAACTGTAACAACCATTTTTGCTTTATTAAACGCGATTCCCTACTGACGTAAGTCCGTCTGGCGGGATCTTTCGCCTCTGAAAAAGATGCACTGTTGGAGAATGTTATCCAGCGTAACGACAAGAACAGGAGCACCATGATGAAAATGACGAAACTGGCAACTCTCTTCCTGACGGCAACCCTCACCCTGGCAAGCGGCAGCGTTCTTGCGGCTGAAACGAGCTCATCGGGTAACGGCGATGCTAACGCGGCTGCGTCAGCAGGCCAGGTGGCCCCTGATGCCAAACAGAATGTCGCCCCGAACAATGTCGATAACAGCCAAATCAATAACGGGAACACCAACACCGGCGGCACGATGCTGCACCCTGATGGTACCGACTCCGGCACCATGAATCATGACAATATGAGCAAGGATGAGGTTCACAAAAATACAATGTGTAAAGACGGCCGTTGCCCGGACGCGAATGACAAAGTGGGCGATGATGCCAATACCAAAACGGATGGTACAACCCAGTAACCGGTTAGGGATTTAACTGCGAAAGGAGAGCTCAGGCTCTCCTTTCTTTTTGAGTAACTTATTAAAAACGCTACACTAATAATAATAACGAATCAGGAAAGATAACATGGCTCACACGCATTCCCACGCCTCCGGCGACGACAACGCTAAACGCCTGCTGCTGGCCTTCGGCGTTACCGCCACCTTCATGATTATTGAGGTCATCGGCGGTTTGATCTCCGGCTCCCTGGCGCTGCTGGCTGACGCCGGACATATGCTTACCGATGCAGCAGCGCTGCTTTTTGCCCTACTGGCCGTACAGTTTGCCCGTCGTCCTCCTAATGCACGCCATACGTTCGGTTGGCTGAGGCTGACGACGCTTGCCGCGTTTGTTAATGCGATTGCGCTGGTGGTCATTACCCTTCTTATCGTCTGGGAGGCCATTCAGCGCTTCAGACACCCTCAGCCGGTCGCCGGGATGACAATGATGGCGATCGCCGTGGCGGGGCTGCTTGCCAATCTTCTGGCCTTCTGGATTTTGCATCGCGGCAGTGGTGAAAAGAACCTTAACGTACGCGCCGCGGCTCTGCATGTGATGGGAGATTTACTGGGCTCGGTGGGAGCCATAGTTGCCGCACTGGTGATCCTCTACACCGGCTGGACGCCTGTCGACCCTATTCTTTCTGTACTGGTCTCGTGTCTGGTGTTACGCAGCGCCTGGCGGCTATTGAAGGAGAGCGTCAATGAGTTGCTGGAGGGGGCGCCCGCCTCTGTGGATATCGCCGAGTTAAAGCGTAATCTGCATCGTTCAGTTCCTGAAGTACGTAACGTCCACCACGTACACGTCTGGCTGGTGGGCGAGAAACCGGTTATGACGTTGCACGTCCAGGTGATCCCGCCGCACGACCACGATGCGCTGCTCGAACGCATCCAGCACTTTCTTGAACATCACTATGAAATTGGTCACGCGACCATCCAGATGGAGTACCAGCCCTGTAACGGGCCGGATTGCCACCTGAATGAGGCGCAGTCCGACCATTCACATCATCACCACCACTAACTGGAGAGCGCGTGAGAGCCTCGCTCACGCGCGCTGTTAATCCACATCCGGCTTCCGTTCAGGGCAATGAAGGTCAACAGCAGATATTCCAGAGACATCGCATAGACGCCCTGCAGGGCGAAAATTACCACGCTGATGACATTGATGATGACCCACAGCAGCCAGTTCTCAACGTATTTACGGGTCATCAGGATCATCGCCGCAATGGACAACACCATCATGCAGGAATCCCAGAACGGGAAAGCATCCGGCTGAAGCACAGGCATTGTCACCTGTAACCCGATGCCGGACATGGCCGCCACAGCAATGCGGGTCAGGAAAGCAAATACCGGGTTGATGTAGACCGTCATTAAACCAATGGCGACCACACACGCGACAAACCAGGCGATGGCTTTCGGCAAGGGTAACCAGCGGATCTGCAGCTCGGCCTCCTGCTGGCTGTTCTGCCGAGACCACGCGTACCACCCGTAGATATTGGCCGCAAAAAAGAAAAGCTGCAAAAGCAAGCTTGCGTAGAGCTGGATCTGGAAGAAGATAATCGCAAACAGCGTAACGTTGATGAGCCCGAACGCGTAATTGCTGATCTTCTCCAGGCTTGCGAGCCAGATACAGAGTAATCCCGCCAGCGTGCCAACGGCCTCAATCCATGACAGGTCATAGCCACCTGCACCAATCGGTATATGAACCAGAATGTTTTGTGTGCTAAAAAAATCCATCTTTTCCCCGGGACGTAGTGAATTAAGTACGTAGTGTAGCCGCAAAATCCAGCATGCGGTTAAGTGGAACTAACGCGCCTTCACGCAGAGCGGCATCCACATGGATCTCATGCGCCGCACCGCCGGTTTCTAACCCTTCGGCAATCGCTTTCAGGCCGTTCATCGCCATCCACGGACAGTGCGCACAGCTGCGGCACGTGGCTCCCTCGCCTGCGGTTGGCGCTTCGAGGAGCTCTTTCTCCGGCACGGCCTGCTGCATCTTGTAGAAGATACCGCGATCGGTCGCCACGATAAGCTGCTTATGCGGCAACGTTCTGGCAGCATTAATAAGCTGGCTGGTTGAACCCACGGCATCGGCCATGTCGACAATCGACTGCGGTGATTCAGGATGAACAAGAATAGCGGCATCAGGGTAAAGCGCCTTCATGCGGGACAGTGCCTGCGTCTTGAACTCGTCATGAACGATGCAGGCGCCCTGCCAGCAGAGCACGTCTGCCCCGGTCTGCTTCTGGACGTAGCTTCCCAGATGGCGGTCGGGTGCCCAGATAATTTTCTCACCCAGGCTGTCCAGGTGCTCAATCAGTTCAACGGCGATGCTCGACGTAACAACCCAGTCTGCGCGCGCTTTCACTGCAGCGGACGTATTGGCGTACACCACCACGGTCCGGTCAGGATGGGCATCGCAGAAGGCCGAGAATTCGTCAATCGGACAGCCGAGATCCAGTGAACACTCCGCGTTCAGCGTTGGCATCAGGATGGTTTTTTCAGGGCTAAGGATTTTTGCCGTTTCCCCCATAAAACGCACCCCCGCAACCAGGAGCGTGGAAGCAGGATGTTTTGCACCAAAGCGCGCCATCTCCAGAGAGTCAGAAATACAGCCTCCGGTCTCTTCCGCCAGCTGCTGGATTTCCGGGTCGGTGTAGTAATGTGCCACCATCACGGCATCTCGCTCTTTGAGAAGACGCTTGATTTTCTCACGGTAGAACTGCTTTTCATCCATGCTCAGCGGAACAGGCTTCGGCGGGAAGGGATAGATTGCGGCTTCAGGATCAAACATCACGCTCATTATGGCTTCTCGTTTTACTGGCTTAACAATATTGCCTTTCTTTTGCCTGACATAGCAAAACGCAGGGCAACTGTGTTTTGTATACTAAACAAGATAGCGAATCTGGAGTGAAAAGTCACCGGGAATAGATGTGCGGAGCATTTGTTGTATTGCAGATAGCAAAAAAGCGCCTTTAGGGCGCTTTTTAACATTGGTGGGTCGTGCAGGATTCGAACCTGCGACCAATTGATTAAAAGTCAACTGCTC